>JBGPLJ010000082.1:0-12288 GCA_041486385.1 Steroidobacteraceae bacterium | reverse complement strand
GGCGGCGGGCGCGGGTTGACCACGCTATACATTATGCGAAGTATTAGGTTCGACCGCGGTTGCTGATCGCGGTGCGTCGATGCCGCCAATCTCCTGGCGGCTCATAACCCTAGGTGAAGGTGAGGCGAATCTAATAGGCGGCCGCAGACTGGACCTTGGACCGATTCGCCTTATCCCATTCGAGGGTAAGGCTCTCTCCTTGTGCACGGACATCCGGCGCAATCTCTTTAGACAGGGCATCGAGTTCGCCGCGCGAACGCCACTTTAGCGATCGGTTGGCACTGCCAGTTTGCGTGTAGAAGCGTACGAGATTGAGCCACATGTAGGCCTTGGCATGATCCTGCGCGACACCCTCACCCTTCCAGTAATCGATCCCAATATTGAGCATTGACTGAAGATCACCGGCATTTGCAGCTTGTTCGTACAGCGCCGCTGCTTTCGCCGTATCTTGGGGAACACCGGTGCCGGTGTCATAGCAATAGCCAAGGTTTCCAATGCCGCGAGCGTCGCTTTGCGCTGCCGACTTAGCGAACCAGGCGCAGGCAGTCGCGGCATCTTTGGGTACACCCTCACCGGAGAGATATAGCGAGCCGATACTGTTCTGCGCTTCGGCATTTCCTTGGCGCGCTGCTGCCTCATACCATTTCGCCGCTTCAGTGAGGCTCGCCTTTACGCCGCGTCCGCCGTCGAATGCGCGGGCGAGTTCAAGCTGAGCGGTGGAGTCGCCAGCCTCCGCTCTCTGTCTTAGGTTCTGGACGTTCTGGGATTCATTGGCGGCGGCTAGTCCGCCGGCGAGGCCCCAAGCTGCGCAGGACACCAACAAGGCTCGGCGAAGCTGCACAACAGAGATAGGCATATTCCGTCGCCTCCACGTGCTTTGCCTGGCCGCGTCTGGCGTGGCCTCGGCCGTTCCACGCTTTTCAGAGTATCAGGTCAGCAGATATATTCGCATTGGCAGGGCTTTGCAGGAATGTCCAATTCGCCCTTCAAATACATTATGCGAAGTATTACGGATTCCCGTGCGGACCATTAGCGGCATCCCCACTCGCCAACTGGTTATTGCCGGACTCTCGGGATTGCGTCTTCCGGCACTGCATTCATCTTCACGTAGCCCTGCTTAGTCGGATCAGCGAGACCAGGCGAGCTGCCGTCTAGGGCACTAGCACGAACGCGTCGCTTGAGGAGTTTCAGTTCGGCAGCCTGCAGAGGGCTTTGCGCGAATCCGCACGGTGCTCGCCCGCTAGGCCCTATTTCCATGCACTTTCGTGCGGCCTCGTGATGGCGCGGCTCGGCGGGTAAACATGGACAGCTCGGATCACGCGCGCCGCTGACTGCTGTCTGTAGACGCGCAGCGCTAGATTGGCCGATGGATCAGGAGGCAGGTCGGACAACGCGGGAAACACGCGAGGAGAACTCTTACAATCAATAACTTACGTGATAGTACTCAAGCAATATCTGTGCAGAGGGTGCCTGTGCGACTACGTTTCTTCAACAAGCTGCGGGCATTCACCTCGAACGAGAAGCGCCACTGACCTGGCGACTGGCGGCGACAAAGCCGCAATTTCAGCCGTTGCCTTTCACATATCGAGGTGTATATTTCCTGCGCACCGTATTGATACGGTTGAGGTCTTCTCTAGAACAACAATTAAGACACTACCTGAGCTTTCGGCGTTACGGGGATCACGGACGATGCGCGCCGGCGGCAGGTACAGGTCGCTTTGAGGCTCGCATGAATATCGCCTGGGAACGGTTGCACTTGGCAACCGCAGAGTTGGCTCGCTCCGGTTCGATCAAAGAGCGCCTTGTCGTCGCCTATCTCAATCATCTCTCGACGCTGTCCGAGACAGATCTTCCACGTGAGTTGCGCGAGGACTTCACCGGCATGACCCACGCGTTCAATCGCGTGCGTCCGCTGCCGGGTGAAGATGCCGTGCACGCGAGCATTCGCAAGATGTCGAACGAGGATGCGGATCGCTACGCGTCGCGTATCGTGGCGATGCTTGGAACGGTGGCGCGTCATCAAATGAGCGGTCGGGTTCCGCAAGCCGCCGTAATGCAGCTCTACGCGGCAGAAGCCTGATTCGAGGTCGCGCGCCCGGGCGGCGCGCAGCTAATCGAGCTTGAACTCGATCGTGTCGAAGCGCGTCGTATCCTCGTGGCGCGCCTGACGGCGGATGGCATCGATGAGGTCGCGCTCGTTCCAGGCGATGATTTCATCCGCCAGATCCCGCAAGGCCTTCGGCACCTCCGTCTTTGCGCCAAACGCTTCGAGCAGAACTACAGGCTTGTCGCAGGCCTTCGCGTAGTTCAGTTGAAAGATGAACATGTCGGGATGCGCGCGATGCAGGCCCGCGAGTGCGACCACCACTTCGGCCGGCGCGATCTGCTGACGGAGCGCTTCGCGCTGCGCTTCCTTGTCGCTGCTTGGCAGGCGATCCGGCGCACTATAGTTCTGGTAGTAGAAATTCCCCGTGCTTTCCAGATACTCGAAGACGCGCTGATAGTCATCGCCCGCTTCCCACAGGTGCGTGACGTAGAGCTTGATCGGATTGCGCTCAGACATGGCCGGTAGTCTAAACGAACCGGCGCCGCGCGAATAATGAGACATTACATGGCGGCTATTTAAGGTTCCACGGACCGGTGCCGCTCTATAGAATTGCTCTGGCGCCGCCCTCCCCCAGGCGAATCCCGAGCGACAGAGAACCTGACCTGATGCGATTCCTTGTGTACAACATCCGCTACGCCACAGGCACAGGCCCGGCGTTTCATCTGCCCGTGCCTGGGGCCGGCTACTTGAGAAGCAGCCGCCAGGTGCTCGATCGCATTACACAGTTCATCAAGTCCCAGGACGCGGATGTCGTAGGCCTGGTCGAGGTGGATACCGGTTCGGTGCGCACCGGGATGGTGAATCAGGCGGACTACATCGCGCGCTCAATCGGTCACTACTCCACTTACGAGTGCAAGTACGGCGCGAGTTCGATCAACCAGCTGATGCCGATCGTGCGCAAGCAAGGCAACGCGTTTCTCGCGGCACCGCGCGTAACCGGCGAGCGCTTTCACTACTTCGACACCGGAATCAAGCGGCTCATCATCGAGCTCGAGCTCGATGATGTCGCGATCTTCCTCGTGCACCTGTCGCTCAAATATCGCCATCGCCACTATCAGATGCGCTATTTGTACGAACTGATCCGCAAGTCTGTCAAACCGGTGGTCGTCGCCGGAGACTTCAATACGTTCTGGGGCGAGCACGAGATTTACCTGTTCATGCAGGCCTCTGGATTGCGCAGCGCCAACACCGAGGGCAAGCCGTCCTACCCGAGCCGCAATCCCAGGCGTGAGCTCGATTTCATCCTGTACAGCGATGGCATCGAGATCACGAACTTTTCCGTGCCACAGGTGCAATTCTCGGATCATTTGCCGTTAGTCTGCGATTTGCGTGTAGTCGAGCGGGTCGCGCCGCGCACGGCGACGGACGGCTCGCGCATTGTGGCAACGGCCGTCTGACGGAGCGCCGCGCCGGATATTGCTGGAAGAGGAGCAACGCTGCATGACGACCGCGGTCCACTGGAAACTCGAGCGCGACGCCGAGGGCATCGCCTGGCTCGGCGCCGACAAGCGGGATGCATCGGCGAACGTGCTGTCGCAAGACGTTGTGCGCGAGCTTGCCGAGTTGATGACCGGCATCGAGGCTGACGTGCCGCGTGCCCTCATCGTCTACTCCGCGAAGCCAAGTGGATTTGTCGCCGGCGCCGACATCAAGGACTTCGCCACGCTCAAGACGCCCGACGAGGCCTTCACGCTGATCCGTGCGGGCCAGCAGGTGTTCGACCGCATCGAGGCGCTGCCCTGCCCGACGGTCGCTGCCATCCATGGTTTCGCGCTGGGTGGCGGCCTCGAGCTCGCGCTTGCCTGCCGCTACCGGGTCGCGGCCAACGATGGCAAGGTCAGTCTCGGGCTGCCGGAGGTACAGCTCGGCATTCATCCGGGTTTTGGCGGCACCGTGCGGAGCGTCCGCCTCCTCGGCGTTCGGGTCGCGATGGATCTCATGCTGACTGGCCGCCCATACAGGGCCGATAAGGCCCTCGCTGTGGGTCTCGTGGATCGACTGAGCCCGCCGGCGGAGCTGCGCAACGCCGCCAAGGCCATCGCTCTCGCGCAGCCAAAGCCGAAAACTCGTGGGCTGGTTGACACGCTTCTCAACCTGGGGTTTGCGCGGGATTGGCTTGCGTCAAGACTCGAAAAGCAGGTGGGCGCGCGCGCCCGCCGCGATCAGTATCCGGCGCCCTACGCCGTCATCGATCTCTGGCGTCGCTTCGGCGCCATCGGTGCCGCAGCCTTTGAGGCGGAGGCGCGTTCCATTGCCTCCCTCATGTGTTCGCCGACGGCGCGGTCGCTCATCCGCGTGTTTTTCCTACAGGACCGGCTGAAAGCTCTCGGCGGCAAGGCAGCGCAGGAGGCCAAGCACGTGCACGTCGTCGGCGCGGGCGTGATGGGGGGCGACATCGCTGCGTGGTGCGCCTATCGGGGCATGACGGTCACCCTGCAGGACCGCGGCATCGAATTCATTCAGCCGGCACTCGCCCGAGCGCAGGACCTCTTCAGCAAGCGCTTGCGCGATCCGGAACTGGCACGCGCTGCGGCGGGACGCTTGCGAGCCGATCTCACAGGGGAAGGTGTGCCGCAGGCCGACGTGGTGATTGAAGCCATTTTCGAAAATGCCGACGCCAAGCGCGCCCTCTACGCGACGCTCGAGCCACGCATGAAGCCAGGCGCTCTGCTCGCGACCAACACGTCGAGCCTCATGCTAGAAACACTCGGCGAAAAGCTGGTGGATCCTGCGCGCCTCATTGGCCTGCACTTCTTTAATCCGGTGGCGAAGATGCAGCTGGTCGAGGTCATTCGCTCCAGGGCGACGCGTCCCGAGTCGCTGCAAGCGGGGCTCGCCTTCACGCGCAAGCTCGATCGCCTGCCCTTGCCCTGCCATAGCGCGCCCGGTTTCGTGGTCAACCGCATTCTCATGCCATATCTCAACGAATCTTTGTTCGCGGCCAGGGATGGCATAGGTCTCGCCGACATCGATGAAGTCGCGGTCAATTTTGGCATGCCGATGGGACCGGTGGAGCTTGCGGACACGGTTGGACTCGATGTGTGCCTGAGTGTTGGCCGCATCCTGGCGCAGGCCTACGGCAAGGAATCGCCGGACCAGATCGCGAAGCTCGTCGAAGCCAAGCAGCTCGGGCGCAAGAGCGGACGCGGACTCTACGAATGGCGCGATGGCAGGCCGGTCAAGCCGCCGCGTACCGGCACGCCTCCCGCAGACCTCGAAGACCGGCTCATTCTTCCGATGTTGAACGAGGCGGTCGCATGCCTGAGGGAGCAGGTCATCGAAGAAGCGGACCTGCTCGATGCCGGCGTGATCTTTGGCACCGGCTTCGCGCCGTTTCGAGGCGGGCCAATCTACTACGCGCGGCAACGCGGACCCAAAGCCATTGTGGAGCGTCTGAAAGCCCTTGAAACGAGCTACGGCGCTCGCTTCAGGCCGGACGCGGGATGGGCGGCGATCTGCGCAACGTGAGGCACTCGCGAATCTTGAGGTTTCGCGCGCCGGACGGCGCGAGCCCCTGTGCTAACATCCGGCCCGTTGTTTTGGACCTCGAACTCAAGGTCCCGGAGCCGGCGCTGATCCCGTCGCAATGGAAGAAAAACCCGTAGACCTCGACATGCTGATGCAGTTCTCACCGCTTGACGGGCTCAAGGCGGAGAATTTGCACGCGCTCGCCAAGAAGACCTCGATGCGCGAGCTGCCCGCGGGGCGCTTGTTGTTTCGCGAAGGCGATACCGACAAGAAGACCTATTTCATTGTCTCGGGTGCTGTTGAGCTCAGAGCCAACGACAAGGTCGTTACCGTCGTGCGCGGCTCGACGCCGGAGGCGCGCAATCCGCTCGCCCCTTCCGCGCCGCGACGCTTCACCGCGCGCGCTATCGAATCGATCGAATACATATCGATCGACAGCGATCTGCTCGACGTCATGCTGACCTGGGACCAGACTGGTTCCTACGAGGTGTCGGAACTGAAGGGCGGGGAGCGCCAAGCGCAGGCGTCGGACGACTGGATGACGACGTTGCTGCAGACCAAAGCGTTTCATCGTATTCCGCCCGCAAACATCCAGGCGATCTTCATGCGTCTGCAGCGCGTGACCTACAAGCCGGGCGAAGTCGTCATCAAGCAGGGCGATGAAGGCGACTATTTCTATGTAGTCGTGCGCGGACGTTGCTCTGTGACGCGTGAAACGCCGCTCAACAAGGAAGGCATCAAGCTCGCCGAGCTCGGCGTCGGCGACACCTTCGGCGAAGAGGCGCTGATCTCGGAAGCCAAGCGCAACGCCACCGTTACGATGCTAACCGAGGGCGCGCTCATGCGGCTCGGCAAGCTGGACTTTACGACGCTCCTCAACGAACCGATGCTGCAATGGGTGGATTTCGCGCAGGGCGCCGAGATCGTGCGCGAGGGCGGCAAGTGGCTCGATGTGCGGCTGCCGAGCGAATTTCAGAACTTTCGCGTGCCGGATTCGATCAACATTCCGCTCTATTTCATACGCCTCAAGTTGAACGCGCTCGATCGGAACGTGCGCTACGTGGTCTGCTGCGACACTGGCCGCCGCAGTTCCGCGGGCGCCTACATCTTGAGCGAGCGTGGTTATGAAGCCTATGTGCTGAAGGGTGGATTGTCCGCAACCGATCTCGCGCGGCCGCGCGGAACCTAGATTCTCTTCGAGAGCCGCAATGAGCGCCGCTCGGCGCTACATCGTGTGCGTTGGCTTATCGCCGCCGAGCGCGCCGGCTAGATAGTTCTCGATCTTCTTCTGCGTCTGACCGCGATCCTGGTCGCTGAACTGCACGCCAATGCCCGCCGTGCGTTTGCCCTGCGCGCCGCGCGGTGTCACCCAGATCACCTTGCCCGCGACCGGAAGCTTTTCGTCCTCGCCCATGAGATTCAAGAGCATGAAGACTTCATCCCCGAGGCGATAGTTGCTGTTCGTTGGAATGAAGAGGCCCCCGTTCTTTACGTAGGGCATATACGCAAGATAGAGCGCGCTCTTGTCCTTGATGGTGAGCGTCAGCAGGCCCGGCTTGTTGAGTGGTTGTCGCAACTTCATCTATTCCCGACTCCGTGCGTGGCCCGCTTCGCCGTCGCGCCAAGCGCCTGGCGCAGATCGAGCAGCAGAGTCTCCACTGCCATCGTCATGTTCAGTGACGTAGTGCTCGAAACCCTCAGCTGCTGCAGACGATCGAGCACGCGATAGAGGCCGCGTATCTTCAGCGTTTCATGCGCGGCTGGCAAGCCGCGGGACGCGCCTGTCTGTGCCGTTTCGGTGCCGCCGAGCGCGTGGGCGATGCCTTCCGTGACCCAGGTCTCAAGCCAGGTGACACGATCGGCAAGTCCGCCCTTCCCCGCCCGCGTCCATGAATCGGCGGCAGCTGGCACATCCAGCGCATCGCGGCCGAGGCGATCGACTACTTCGCGCATGTCTCGATCGATAGCGCCGAATTCGCGCGCCGCCAGATCGAGCGCGCGGAGCGGCGCGCCACGGGCGAATCGCAACAGCGCAGACCCGTCTGACTGTGGCAGTTGCTGGCGCAGCCACGCGCCGGCGTCGGCATGGGTCGGCGCGCTGATCACTAGCCGCTGACAGCGACTGACAATGGTGGCCGGGAGACGCGCGCGCCGGTGGGCAACGAGCACGAGCAGCGTTTGCGGCGCTGGCTCCTCCAGTGTCTTCAGTAACGCGTTCGCCGCGTTGGTATTCAAGCTCTCCGCGGGAAAGACAACAACGACTTTGTAACCGCCCTGATGACTCTTCAGCGCAAGATCGCCGATCAGCTCGCGCACCTCGTCGATACGAATCTGCTTGCTGTCCTCCAGCGGCGTAAGCCACGTCAGATCCGGATGTCCGCCGCGGGCGATCGCCGCACAGGATCGACACTGCCCGCACGGCCGACTGCCCTCGCCCACACATAGAACGCGCGCCGCGATCCAGCCGGCCAACAGTTCGCCGCCAAGGCCCTCGGCGCCGAGCAGCAGCAGCGCGTGGGGCGGGCGGGCGCCGCTGAAGGCGTCGCGCAGCTGGCGCTGGGGAGCTTCGAGCCACGGCGGTAAGGGGCTAAACATCGATACTCGCTGAATTCACTTGGGGCGCAATCGATACGGCTTACTTAGCGCAGTCGCTGCGCGAGCGCCCGCTCGATACTCGTCGAGACTTCCGCCAAGGTACCCGACGCATCGATGACGGCGAAGCGCAACGGCTCCGCTCGCGCCCGCGCCAGGTACTTCTCACGGACCACCCTGAAAAATTCCGCGCGTTCGTTTTCGAAGCGATCCGCGTAGGCCGCGCCGTGCCGCTTGGCGGCGCGCGCAAGCCCGAGCTCGACGGGTGCATCGAGTAACAACGTGAGATCCGGTCGCAGCGTTCCCTGCACCAATTGCTCGAGCTGCGCGATGCTCGCATCGCTGATGCCTCGACCCGAACCCTGGTAGGCATACGTCGCGTCGGTAAACCGGTCGCACAGCACCACCGCTCCGCGCGCAAGCGCGGGGCGAATCAGATTGTCCAGATGCACCGAGCGCGCGGCGAACATCAACAAGAGCTCGCTCGCAGCGCCGACGCTCTCGCCCTGAGGCTGCAGGACGAGGGCGCGCAACTTCTCCGCCAATGGCGTGCCACCCGGCTCGCGAGTAACGATCACCTCGCGGCCACGCGCTTCCAGCCAGGATCGAATACTGGCCAAGTGCGTCGACTTGCCGACGCCCTCGATGCCTTCCACCGTGATGAAGAATCCCGTCATCGCGAGCCGGTCCCGTTGCGTTGCCGTGCCAGGAGACGTCTGACGGCGGCGTTGTGTTCGGCAAGCGTACTTGAAAAATAGTGGCTGCCGTCGGGTGCTCCGGTCGCCACAAAGAATATCGCACCCGTGTCGAGCGGCTGAGTGGCCGCGATCAGGGCCTCACGACCCGGCAATGCGATCGGCGTTGGCGGGAGCCCCGAACGCGTGTAGGTGTTATACGGCCCGTCCGTACGCAGATCGCGCGTGCGCACGTCTCCATCGTAGCGCTCGCCGAGTCCGTAGATGACGGTCGGATCCGCCTGTAAGCGCATGCCGATGGCCAGCCGATGCACGTAGACGCCAGCAATCTTGCGGCGCTCTGCGGCTCGCGCACTCTCCTTTTCAACGAGCGACGCGAGGGTGAGTGCCTCGTAAGGAGTCGTGATCACCGCAATCGGCGTGCGCTTCTCCCACGCCTCGGCGAGTTCCGCCCGCAGGCGCTCATGTGCGATCTTCAGAATCTCGAGATCCGGCGTGCCGTACGCGAAGCGATAGGTATCGGGAAAGAACTGCCCTTCCGGATGCACGCCGCCGGATCCGACGGCGGACATCACGTCAGCATCGGACTTCCCGGCGAGCGTCTGCCGCACGCCGGCGGCGGCCGCAAGCGTCCGGCGCAAATCGCGATACGTCCAGCCTTCGACAATCGTGATCTGCTCCAGCAGCACGCGTCCGGCGACGATTTCATCAAGCAACACCCGCGCGGTTTCTCCCGGGCTCAGCTCATAGAAACCCGCTTTCAAGTGGTCTGCCTTGTGGGTCCAGCGCGCGTACCACACCAGGATGCGTGGATGCTGAATCAACCCGCCGGCAGCGAGTTCCTGCGCGACCGACGCGGCGCTCGCACCGGCTCGCACTTCAAGCCGGCGCTTGCCGGTGAGCTCGAGCGGCGTATCGAGGACATGGCGCAGGCCTGCATACGCGGCCCAGGAAGCTGCGGCACAGATCGCCAGGGCGACTAGTACAACGGCCGTCACCTTGCGCACTGAAGATTGCTTACCCGTCATGCGGGGGCACCTAGACCTGCACGCCGAGAAGTCGCTGCAGCGTGCGGGTCATCGGACCCAGTGAATAGTCAAGTGAATCGAGCGCCCGCACCGGCCAGATGCCGAGCACGGCATTGGTTAGAAACAGTTCGTCCGCGGCCGCAAGATCAGCTCGCGTGAGATTGCGCTCCTCGGTCGCAATTCCTGCGGCTCGCGCGGATTCGATGACAACACCCCGCATGATGCCGCTGACGCCACAACGATCGAGAAGTGGCGTGAGGAGCATCTGATTGCGAACGGCAAACACGTTGCTCATCGTGCCACCGATGATGCAGCCACGCGAGTCGCTCATGAGCCCTTCGGCAATCTCCGGATCGGTCCATTCGGAGCGCGCCAAGACGCTGTCGAGCCGATTGAGGTGTTTGAGTCCGGCAAGCGCCGCGTTTTCATTCATGGGTGTCGTGCAGTGACGCGCTCGAACACCAGCCACTGCGGTCGCTGCATCGGCGGCGCGTGCTGCGTGCCAGGTGACGATCCGTGTTGGATTCTCCAAGCCGCTCGGCCGATACCCGCGGGGTCCGGAACCTCGAGTCACAATGAGTTTCAGCACACCATCCGCTTCGGTAGCGGCAACCGCTGTGATTTCAACTGCTATCTGCGCGAGATCAACACGCCGCAACGCGAGCCGCTCGCACCCCGCGCGCAGGCGCGCTAGGTGCCGGGCGAGGTGCGCGATGACGCCATTGCGCAGGCGCATCGTCTCGAATAGACCATCGCCGTAGCACAGACCACGGTCATCGGCGGAAATCTGACGCGCATCGGCGCCGTTGATCCACATGCTCACGTGTGCCCCTCCAGTCCCAATGCCCGTAGCAAGCCGCGCGCTTTCGCGCGCGTTTCTTCCAGCTCACGGTCCGGAATGGAGTCGGCGACGATGCCACCGCCAGCTCTAAAACGCAGCTCGTTACCCTTCCGGACCATGGTGCGAATCAGAATATTGAAGTCACAGCTGCCGTCCCGATTGAGATAACCCATGCTCCCGGTGTAGGCGCCCCGCCCCTCGGCTTCGAGCGCGGCAATGATCTGCATGCAACGCACCTTGGGCACGCCGGTAATCGTCCCGCCGGGAAACACGGCGCGCAGCGCATCGATCGGCGTAACGTCCGCTCGCAAGCGTCCGCGCACGTTCGAGACAATGTGATGCACGTGTGCGTAGGATTCGACCGCCATCAGCTCGTTGACCTCAACGCTGCCCGGTTCGCAAACGCGGCCGAGGTCGCTGCGCTCAAGATCGATCAACATGATGTGCTCGGCGCGCTCTTTCGGATGCGTGACCAGGAGCGCGCCATCCGCGGCGTCCGCGTTGTGATCCAAAGTCCGCGGACGCGTACCGGCGATCGGCCGCGTGCTCACCCGACCGTTGCGTATCGCGATCAGGCGCTCGGGGGAGGAGCTGACGATCGTTTGCTCACCGAGCGCCGCGATTCCCGCGAACCCGCCCGGGTTGGCGCGACTCAAGCGCGCGAACAGGTCTGCGCTGTCGCAGCGTTCGTCGAGGCGCACGCGCCATTGCCGCGACAAATTGGCCTGATAGATATCGCCGGCTGCGATGTGCTCCTTGGCGCGTTCGATCGCGCGGAGGTGCTGGGCGGGATCGTCTTCCTGCGGATCGGCAAGCAGCAATGGCTTGCACGCGACAGTGTCAATTTCAATACGTTGCAGATCGGCCGCGATTTTCTCGAGCGTCCCTGCAAAGCCCGCCTCTACGATGATCTCGGTTGTGCCGTTCCTGCGGTCATGGACCAGAGCTGCCGGAATGCGCAGCGCCATCGCGACGATGGGATCCGGGGACGGCGGCAGCACAAGCGAGGGTTCAATCTCCGTTGCCAACTCATAGCCGAGATAGACGAACCAGCCGCCGGAAAATGGCAGGTCGCCGTCAGCCGCCGGCAGCTGCTCGGCGCGCCACCAGCGCTCGAGGGTGCGAAGAAATCCGCCCTCCGGCGTGAATGGCATGCCGCTTGACGACAACCCGCCGTCCCGGCGCTTGGTCAGCACGGCCGTTGGATGACAGAAGAGGACGTCATACCGGGCAAGGTCCGTTGCCGTAGCGGTGCTCGCGAGCAAAGCTGGATAGCGCAGGCTGTTCAATCGGTGCAGTCCGAGAAGCGCGCTCGGATCGCAAGCCACGGATTGACGGATGAGTTGGCTCATGGCGAGACCGCGAAGTGAGCGCGCCGCCGGCAACCGGTCAACTCAGCTGGCGGAAGACCACCGTGCCGTTGGTGCCGCCGAATCCGAAGGAGTTCGACAGCGCACAACGAATGGGCATCTTGCGCGCGGTATTCGGCACATAGTCGAGATCGCAGTCGGGGCTCGGCGTACGCAGATTGATGGTCGGCGGCGCGACCTGATCGCG
>JBGPLJ010000081.1:0-12291 GCA_041486385.1 Steroidobacteraceae bacterium | reverse complement strand
TGCGCGGCGGCTCGGCCTTGAACATGAGCTCGAGACGCGCGCCGATGCGCGTGACGTGCAGCGGCAGGCCCTCGACGCGCAGCGCTTCTTCCAGCGCATCTTCAAGCATCGCCGCATGGTCGATCATGTGCGTATAGGCGGATGGCGTCATGACTTCGTTCAAGGTCGCGTTGAGTGCGGCGATCGCCATCGCGTTCCCGGAGAGCGTCGTGCCGAGGCCCGAGTGACCCGGCGCTTTCTGCGCGAGCACGCCGAGCATGCGCTCGCGCAGTTCGGCCGTGAAGCCGTAGACGGCGCAGGGAAAACCGCCTGCGATCGCTTTCCCGGCGATGAAGAAATCGGGCTCCAGTCCGCAAACGCGGCTGTAGCCGCCAAGACCCGTGCTGATGGTGTGCGTTTCGTCGATTGCAAGCAGCGTCCCGTGCTTGCGCGTGAGGGCGCGCAGCGCATTGTGCAGCCCGGGCTGCGGCAACACGATGCCGACGTTGGTGAGCGCGGGTTCGCAGAGCACGCAGGCGACGTTGCGCGTCTTCAAGGCCCGTTCGACGCCGTCGAGATCGTCGAATTCGAGGGCGACGGTCCCGCTCGCGAGGTCATGCACCTGCCCGATGAGGCTTGGGCTTGCGATCGTACGGCCGTTCTCGAGGCGCACGCAGGCGTCATCGACCATGCCGTGATAGCAGCCGTTGAAGACAAGCAGCAGCGGCCGGCGCGTGATGGCGCGCGCCCAGCGGATGACGCTCCGATTCGCATCGCTCGCGGTTTGCGTGATCTGCCAGAACGGCAGGCGAAAGATGCGCTCGAGCGCGGCGCCTACGGCGCCCGTTTCCTCGCTCGGCAGCATGGTCGTGAGCCCGCGCGCAGCCTGCGTCGCGAGTGCGCGCGCCACCGGCAGCGGCGAGTGGCCAAACATCGCGCCTGTATCGCCGAGACAGAAGTCCGCGTACCGGTGGCCATCGACATCGACGATCTCGGCGCCGCGCGCCTCGCGCACGGCGATCGGAAAGGGCGTCCCCCAGTCGTGCATCCAGTGCATCGGTACGCCGTGCAGCCAATGCGCTTCATTGGCCGCGTGCGCGCGGGCGGATGCCGGATGCTCGCGTTGAAAGCGCTGCCGCTCGCGCTCAAGGAGCGCATCGATCGCAGCTCGCGGAATTTCCGATTTGCTGGCGGTCATTCGAGTCGGCGCGTCTAATCGTTGATCACAAATGGCAATGTCGAGTCGAACCGAGCGCGCTCATCGCCGGTCAGGCGCGCCCGCAACGCGCGGATGGTAAAGCCGCCCACGAGGTGCCCGCGATCGACGAACATCCAGTCGCTGATGCGTTCCTTGTCGACGACGATGCGATCGCCGCGACGCACGTTGGTCACCCGGTAGGGATCGTTGGCAATCCGGCCCGTGAACTGGCCGTCCGCGTAGCTTTCCACGTCGACCCACAGCTGCTCGATGAGTTTCCCGTCGATCACCGCGACGATCACCGCAAAGGAACGCTGCCGTCCCGCGGGCTTGGCAAAGGCGGCGATGAATTCCTCGATGCTGCTGCGGGCCTGCGCAATCGCCGCGCGCATGGACGCGTCGTCCGCCGCGGTGAGCGCTATGTCGGGCTTGCCATCACGCTCAACGACGGTCGCGCTGTCGGCGGACCGGGCAACACCGGCGAGACCTGCAGCACTCAGCAGGGCGCTCAGCGCGACGCCGATGAATCTCAAACGCAGTGCCATCGTGACCTCACTCGATGCGAAATCCGAGCTCGCGCTCGAAGTCCGACCGCTCTTCGGGCTGCAGGCGGTCCCGCATCAGCCGCACGGAGTAACCGCCCCTGAGGACGCCGCGTTCGACGTACATCCAGTCGGAGATTTCACGCGCCGGCACGGTAACGCGCTCGCCGTATTTCACGCTAGTGATATCGCCCGGATGGTTGCCGATCGTACCCGTGAAACCCTCGGCGGTTGCGCTCTCGACATTGACCCAGAACTGCTCGAGGAGACCGCGTTCGGCGACCAGCATCTTGACGCGAAAATCGCGGGTCCCCGGCGCATGCGCGCGCCAGGCACGCTCAAATTCCCCGACGGTGCGGCGCGCCTCAACGATTCCTCGGGCGGTCAAAGGATCGTCGACCGCGATCTGCGCAACCTCGGGGCGCGGGTCCTCGAGCACGACTTGCGGGACCGCTTTGGGCGCGTCGCTGCAGCCTGCGACACAGAGCCAAAGGCACCACGTCACGCTGGCAGCGACGCGCAATGGGATATTGTCAAAACCGCATGGACCCACCGCAGTCCGCCTCGCTAGCATTCTTCACCATGCTGGTTTTCTCGATAGTCATTGTCTTTGGCGTAGCGCTCGCGCTCTACTCGATCTTCAATCCGTCCGCGCAAACACCGGTGCCGCGCAGGCGCGCGCATCCGTTCCGCGCGGTGTCCATCGTACCGGCCGAGAACGGCAGCTGCTGCCCCATCTGCGATGCGTTCGCCGGCCGGCGCATGCTGTTGCGCCATGCCCCGCAGCTGCCGATTGCCGGTTGCGAAGCGCCCGAATGCACTTGCCGCTATCGCCATCACGCCGATCGGCGCGAACGCGGCCCGGGACGGCGGCTGCGCGATGTCGCCCATTTCCAGCCGCTCTTCACGGGCGCGGACCGGCGTCGCTACCCGGTCGCCCGCCGTCACCGCATCATGCGATCCACCGCGCAGCGTTGACCTGACGTTGGGACAGAGCGAGTCGCCTCCCGCCTCACCAGGGAAGTTCCGTGCCGTCGTAGTTCAGAAAGCGGCCGGATTGTCCGCGCGTAAGACCGCCGATGAGTTTGCGCAGGGCGGCGATGCTGGTCGGAGCATCGATGCTGGCGCTCGAGCCACCCATGTCGGTACGCACCCAGCCCGGATGCACCGCCACGGCAATAATCGCGTGTCGATTCAGGTCAAGCGCGAGGGACTTCACGACGGCGTTGGCCGCAGCCTTGGTCGAGCGATAACCGTAGTGACCACCGGTGTTGTTCTGGGCGATCGAGCCCATGACGCTCGTCAGCGTCACGATCTTCTTTTCGCTGCTCGCGGCGACGTGCTTGACGAAGGCCTCGGCCATCTTCATGGGACCGAGCGTGTTGACGCGAAAGACCTGCAGCCACGCTTCATAGTCCGATTGACCGAAGCGCTGATTGCCGCCGATGCCGGCGTTGTTGATGAGTACGTCAATGGGCGTCTTTTCCAATTCCCTGGCCACGCGCTCGATGCTCGCGTGATCGATGACATCGAGCGCGTGCACCGCAACCCTGCCGCGCGACTCCTGCGCGATCTGTGCAAGTTGCGTGGCGCCTGATGGATTGCGGCAGCAGGCGATGACCCGTGCACCAGCCGCAGCGTATTGACGGGTGAATTCGAGGCCGAGGCCGCGTCCGGCGCCCGTGACAAGGATCGTCAACATTCGCAGGCCTCCGACACTCGAAGCGCTTTACCACTCGCCGCTGTTCGGCATCGACTTCCAGGGTTCGGCGGGCGGTCGCGCTTCGCCCTTCTGCAGCAGCTCGACGGAAATCCTGTCGGGCGAACGCACGAACGCCATGTGCCCATCCCGCGGTGGACGGTTGATCGTCACGCCGTGCTGCATCAGCCGATCGCAGGTGGCGTAGATGTCATCGACCGCATAGGCGAGATGGCCGAAATTGCGCCCGCCCGAGTAGCTCTCGGTGTCCCAGTTGTGGGTCAGTTCGACCTGCGCGTCTTCATCGCCGGGCGCCGCGAGAAAGATGAGCGTAAAACGCCCCTTCTCATTCGACATGCGCCGCACTTCGGTCAGGCCGAGCGCATCGCAAAAGAACTTGAGCGACGCATTGACGTCGGTCACGCGGATCATGGTGTGCAGGTATTTCATAGGACCCTCACCCTTCCCTCACCCCGGCCCTCTCCCGCAAGCGGGAGAGGGAGCAGAGATCAGAACATCTCGGAAGCACCCGGCGGCTTGATGGTTGTCTTGTGGCGTGACGGGATGTGATCGCCGGTGATCATTTCCTCGTACGTCTGGCCGGGGCCGACCATCGGATACACGCCCGCGTCGGGGTCGATCACCACTTCGAGGAAAGCGGGCCCCGCAAAGCCGATGAATTCTCCGATCACGCGCGGCACGTCAGCCTTGCGATCGAGACGCACGGCGTACTTGAAGCCATCCGCCTGCGCGGCCTTCACGAAGTCTTTCTTGTGCAGGGACTTATCGCTCGCGGACAGGCGCCCCTTGAAGAAGAGCTTCTGCCACTGCTTCACCATGCCGTCGCCGAAATTGTTGAGCACGACGATCTTGATCGGCAGGTCATAGGTGGTCGCCGTCTCGAGTTCGCCGATGTTCATGCGGATGCTGGCATCGCCGTCGACATCGATCACGAGCCGCCTGCGCTGTGCGCATTGCGCACCGATCGCGGCCGGGAGTCCAAACCCCATCGTGCCCATGCTGCCGGAGGTCAGCCACAGGCGCGGATCGCGGAAGTCGAAGAACTGCGCGGCCCACATCTGATGCTGGCCGACGCCCGTCGTGATGATCGCCTCGCCTTTCGTCAGACGGTTGATTTCTTCAAGGACATAGTGCGGCTGGATGAGCGCGCTCGCGCGATCATAGTTCATCGCGTGCTTGCGCCGCGATTCATCGAGCACCGTATGCCACTCGCTCCAGTTGCGCTTGAAGCCCGTGCGCTTGCCGTACACCAGCAGTGCGAGCAGTGCGTCAGGCAGGACGCCGACATGGCTCCATTGCACATGCTTCACCTTGTTGATCTCGGACGCGTCGATGTCCAGATGCGCGATGCGCTTCGCATTCCTCGCGAACTTGGCGGGTACGCCGGCCACGCGATCGTCGAAGCGCGCGCCGACCGTCATCAGAAAATCGCAGTCATCGACGGCGTAATTCGCGAAGGCCGTGCCGTGCATGCCGAGCATGCGCATCGACAGTGTGTGCGTGGTGTCGAGCGACCCGATTCCCATGAGCGTCGTGACACCGGGGACGCCGAACTCCTGCGCGAACTCCCGCAGGGCATAAGCTGCGCCGCCGTTCACCACGCCGCCCCCGGCGTAGATGAGCGGGCGCTTCGCCTCCCCAAGCATCGAGAAGAATTCCGCGGCGGCCGTCTCGTCGATGGCATTCGCGGTCAGGCGATGCATGCGCTGCCGGTAGCCGGTCACGGCGAGCCGCCCTGAGCCCTGGAAGGTGCCCTGCCAGTTCTGCACGTCCTTCGGCACATCGAGCACCACCGGTCCTGGCCGGCCGGTGCGCGCGATTTCGAACGCCGTTCTTACCGTGGCCTCGAGCTTCGTTGGATCGGTGATGAGGAAGATGTGCTTGGCGATCGAGCCCATGATGCTCGGCACCGGCGCTTCCTGGAACGCATCCGTGCCGATCGCACTTGTCGGCACCTGACCGCAGATGACGACGATCGGCACCGAATCGGCCATGGAGTCGCGCACCGGGGTGACCGTATTGGTCGCGCCCGGTCCTGAGGTCACGAGGCAAACGCCAACCTTGCCGCTCGCGCGCGCATAACCCGCGGCCATGAAGCCGGCGCCCTGCTCATTGGCGGGCACGATGAGCGGGATCGCGTGCCCGTCCTTCGCGTGCTCCTGGTTATAGAGGAACACGGCATCGTAGGTCGGCAGAATGGCCCCGCCGCTATAGCCAAAGATGGTGTCGACCCCCTCGTCGGCCAGCACCTGGATGATCATCTCCGCACCCGTCATCTTGCGGCCCGCAAGCGGGTGGGTCACGTGGTCGAGGGCCTCGTAGGTCGCCTTCACGGGAATCCCGAAATTCTCAAGAAAACCAAGGGTCCGCCACAGACTAGCAGTAATTGGGCCGCCGGCAAGAAAACCCGCCGCCCCCGGCCGGTACCGGTGTCAAGACGGGGTCAGATCCCTTTTTCGCACCGGCACCAACAGAAAGCCGATCGGCAGGCTATATTCCTTGCGTCTCCCGACGAGGATGCCGACGCTTGCGACACATTATTGCCATCCTGCTGCAGAACGAGGCGGGCGCCCTGACCCGCGTTGCTGGCCTCTTCTCGACGCGCGGCTACAACATCGAGTCGCTCTCGGTGGCCGCGACCCAGGACCCCACGGTCTCACGCATCACGCTCGTCACCAAGGGCTCGGACGCGGTCATCCACCAGATCGCGAGCCAGCTCCTGAAGCTCGTCGACGTAGTGAGCGTCGAGGACATGACGAGCGGCGATCACCTCGAGCGCGAGCTGCTGCTCGCCAAGTTGAGCGTGCCGGCACTGCGGCGGCCCGCGGTGGATGAATTGATCGCGCGCGCCGGCGCGCGCGTGATTGGCGAGAAGAGCGGTCTGCTCATCGTCGAGCTCACCTCGAGCGAAGTCGATGTCACGCGCTTCATCGAGCAAGTCGCGGCGATTGCCGAGGTACGCGAAGTCGTGCGCAGCGGCGCGCTCGGCATCGACCAGGGAACGGGTCAGGGCGGCGCGGGAAGAAGCTGAGCCTGGCGCTTGAGAAAGCGGCCCAGCGCTTTCACCTTCGGCGTTTCCCAATAGGCAGGCGGACTCACGAAATAGTAGGCGAAGCGCTCACGCGTCGCGTGCGGCCAGAGCGCGACGAGGCGCCCGGTCGCGAGATCGTTCTCAACCAGCGTCCAGCGGCCGAGTGCCGCTCCCTGCCCCTGTTCCGCGGCAGTCAGCAGGAATGCGGAATCGTCGTAGCTCGGTCCTGGCGGCAACGGTTCGCCTTTGTGTCCGACCGCCTCGAACCAGTTGCGCCACGGCTCGCTCGAACTGTGGATCAGGGGCCAGCGTTCGATATCCGCCGCGCTGCGCGGCATGCCAAGACGCTTGACGAGCGCCGGACTCGCCACAGGCAGCATCCACTCATCGAGCAGCTTCTCGCTGGTGACGCCAGGCCACGCCCCAAGTCCGTAGCGGATACCCGCGTGCACGTCATTGCGCTGAAAATCGATCAAGCGGCGATCCGTCTGCACGTGCAGCTGCACGTCCGGGTACAGACGCTCGAACTCCGGCAGGCGCGGCAGCAGCCACTTCTGCATGAGCGACGGGAGCAGCGTCAGGGTAAGGCCACCGCCGTGATGACGATGGTTCAGGACCCGCACGGCGCCGTAGATTTCATCGAGCCCGCGCCGCACTGCCTCGTAGAGCGTGGCGCCCTCTTCGGTCAATTCAACGCGTCGCCCGCGCCGGCGGAGCAATGGAAACTGCAGGTAGCGCTCGAGCGCCTTGATCTGCGTCGACACGGCCGCGGGCGTCACACTGAGCTGCGTGGCGGCGGCGGAGAAGCTGAGCGCGCCGGCGACCGCTTCAAACACACGCAGGGCATTGAATGGCAGACGCGATCGTTGGCGCATGGAGCTTCAAAGCGTAAGGTTTTCGAACGTCAGGTTAAGAAGCCTGTGTTGGCGTACATGTTAGGCCAAAGGCAGAATGCCACGCATGTATACCCTCTTCGACTATCTGCCCTCCGGCAACGGTTACAAGGTCCGCCTGACCCTGAAGCACCTCGCGCTGCCGTACGAGCTCGTCGAGGTCGACATCCTGAAAGGCGGCTCACGCACGCCCGAGTTCCTGGCGCGCAATCCCATCGGCCGCATCCCGACCTTGCGCCTGCCGGACGGCACGTTCCTCGCCGAAAGCCACGCCATCATCTGGTACCTCGCGGAGAACTCCGTACTCATACCAACGACGCGCATCGATCGCGCGCGCGTGCTGTCGTGGCTCTCGTTCGAGCAATACGAGCTCGAGCCGAACGTCGCGACCGTGCGTTTCTGGCTCAGCATGCTCCGCAAGAAAGAATCGGAGCTCGGTGAGAACCTGACCGACAAGCGCGAGCGCGGCTTGCGCGCGCTCGACGTTCTCAATCAGGGCTTGAAAGGCGGCTCGTTCCTCGTCGGCTCGCGATTTTCGCTCGCCGACATCAGCCTCTATGCCTACACCCACGTCGCCGAGGAAGGCGGCTTCGACCTCGGCCGCTACCCGCACATCACCGCCTGGATCAAGCGCGTCGCCGCCCTCCCCAATCACGCACCGATCACGTCCAAGTAGGGTACCCCCGCCCGGTACCGGAGCACTTTCCGGGAGGATTGGCTATGGAGCGTGCTCCTAGCAGCGCCGTCCCGGCCCCGCGGCGGTGGACGGGGGACTCCTTCGCGCTCATTGCAAACGCCGATGCGCGAACGTTGGCGAACAGACCTGCACGGCCCGAAGGCACTGCAATAACACGTCGTCTGTTCGCCCGTTCGCGCGAGGTTCGCGAAGAGATTCCGAGCGGTCGTCCGCCGGAATTTCTTCTGCGCGTTTGCGCTATGAGCGCGAAGGAGTTCCTCGTCCATTGCCGCCAACGGAACGGCTGATATCAAATCCCCCCGGAAAGTGCTCCGGTACCGGGCGGGGGCACGCTTGCATTCGCACAGCCGCGCAGACAATCTCGGTGACGACGCTCCGACAATAGCTGGGTGTGACAAGCATGAAGACGCGCGCCGCGGTTCTCTTTCAGGCGGGGCTCAAGCCGCCCTACGGCGTCAGCCGGCCGCTGCGCGTCATGGAGATCGATATCGACCCGCCGGGTCCCGGCGAAGTACTCGTGCGCATTCGGGCGGCGGGCCTCTGCCACTCGGACCTGTCGATCATCGACGGCACCCGCCCGGGTCAGCTGCCGGTGATTCTCGGACACGAATGCTCGGGCGAGGTTGTCCAGCTGGGGCCGGGCGTAACCGACCTGCGCGTGGGCGATCACGTGGTCGCCTCGTTCGTCCCAAGTTGTGGCGCCTGCGAGCCCTGCGCCAGCGGCCGGCCAGCACTCTGCGAACCGGGATTCGCCGCGGGCATGGCGGGCACGCTGCTGAGCGGCGCACGGAGACTGCGGACCGACAGCACCGAGATTCATCACTTCCTCGGCGTCTCGGCGTTCGCCGAGCACGCGGTGCTCGCGCGCAATTCCCTCATTCGCGTCGATGCGCGACTGCCGTTCGACGAAGCGGCCATCTTCGGCTGCGCCGTGGTGACAGGCACTGGCGCCGTGGTCAACACCGCGGGCGTGCCGCGCGGCTCGACCGTCGCGGTTGTCGGTCTCGGTGGCGTTGGTCTTGCGGCGCTGCTCGCCGCGCACATGCTCGACTCGAAGGCGATCGTCGCCATCGATTTGAGCGACGAGAAACTCACTGTCGCGCGGATCCTCGGCGCCTCGCACACGTTCAATGCAGGCGATCCGGATTGCGCGAAGAAGGTAAGAGAGGCCACGCGTGGCGGCGTGCACTTTGCATTCGAAGCCGTCGGCTCGGCTACGGCGCTCGAACTCGCGTATCGCATCACGCGTCGCGGCGGGACGACCGTCACCATGGGTCTCGGCGGCGCGGATCAGCGAGCGAGCCTGTCCTACCTGAGCCTCGTCGCGGAAGAGCGCACGCTGAAAGGCAGCTTCATGGGCAGCTCCGTGCCGAGCCGCGACATTCCGCGCTACATCGGCTGGTACCAGGCGGGGAAACTCCCGGTGAAGCGGCTGCTTTCAGAGCACATCGCGCTCGATCAGATCAACGAGGGCTTCGATCGATTGGCGGCGGGGAAATCCGTGCGCCAGATTGTCATGCTCTAGGGCTGCGCTTCAGGGAATGAGCACGGTCGAGCCCGTCGTGCGGCGTCCCTCGAGATCGCGATGCGCCTGGGCTGCATCCTTGAGCGCATACGTCTGACCGACGCGGATCCTTACTTTCCCCGACTTCACCACGGCAAAGAGTTCGCGCACCGCGCTTTCCAGTGCAGCGCGCGTCGGCACGTAAGTGTCGAGCGTCGGTCGCGTCAGATAAAGCGAGCCCCGCCGCGACAGTTCGAGCGGTGCAAGTGGCGGCACGGGACCCGAAGAGTTTCCGTAGCTCACCATGAGACCGAGCGGCCGCAACACATCGAGCGACTGAAACACCGTGTCCTTGCCGACGGAATCGTAGACGACGGGAACGCCGATGCCCTGCGTGAGCTTCTTCACGCCCGCGACCCAGTCATCGCGACCGCCGATGAACGTCACATGACAACCGTACTTGCGCGCGAGCTGCGCCTTCGCATCGCTCCCGACGATGCCGACGACGCGCGCGCCGAGATGTCGTGCCCATTGGCACAGAATCAGGCCGACGCCGCCCGCCGCCGAGTGGACAACGATCGTATCGCCCTTGCGTACGCGATAGGTCCGTCGCAGCAGGTACCAGGCCGTAAGACCCTTGAGCATCATCGCGGCGGCTGCCTGGTCGGAAATCTGCGCCGGCAGCTTGAACGCTCGGTCGGCGGAAATATTGCGGCGCTCGCGATACGAGCCTCCCGCGCCCGCAGCGAGATAAGCAACGCGATCGCCGACCTTGAATCCACGAACCTTTTTGCCCACGGTGTCGATCACGCCGGCCGCCTCTCGACCGAGGCAGGCGGGCAGCGCAATGGGATAGAGGCCCGTGCGTTGATAGGTGTCGATGAAGTTGACGCCGATGGCGGTATGCCGCACGGCAATTTCACCCGCCCCGGGAGCGCCGACTTCCTCCGCTTCCCAGGACAGCGCTTCAGGGCCGCCGTAAGCGCGCAACATGATGGCGTGTGACATATGAAAACCCCTCACCCTAGCCCTCGATCAAATCCCCTCACCCTAACCCTCTCCCCTTGAAAGGGGAGAGGGAACGGAAGGAAGACGTGCTTGCGCGAAGACCAGGTCGGCTACTGGCGTGCCGCCGATCAAGTGTTCCTGAATGATGCGCTCGAGATTTGCCGGAGTCGCCTCGCGATACCAGGTGCCTTCGGGGTAGACGAGCGCGATCGGGCCATTGAGGCAGATGCGCAGGCAGTCCGCCTTCGTGCGCAGCACGCCGCCGTCGCGGTCGGCGAGGCCGAGCTCGCGCAGCCGCGCCTTGAGGAAATTCCACGACTCCTGCTGAAGTGCCGCGTCCGCGCACTTGCCACCGACGCACAGAAAGATATGGCGCTGGTTGGCGCCCAGATGGAGTTTCCGGATGGCCTCTTGCATGGGTTCAGGCATGAATTCCTCGATTGGCGGGAGCCGCGACTATAATGCCCACGACCGCAAAACAGAACGAAAGTCATTTCCCATGAGCGATGCGATCGTCGTGGTCGGCGCCGGACAGGCCGCCGCGCAATTCGTCGACAGTGTGCGACGCGAAGGCTTCACCGGTCCCTTGACCGTCGTGGGTGAGGAGCCATTCCTTCCCTACCAGCGTCCGCCGCTTTCGAAGAAATTCCTGGCGGGTGAGCTCGAGCTAGAACGCCTGTTCATCAAGCCTGCCGCGTTCTACAGCCAAACGCATGTCGACTTGCGCCTGGGCATGCGCGTGACGGCCATCGATCGCGCCCGCAAGCGCGTCACTCTCGCGGACGGGGGTCTCCTCGATTACGCGAAGCTCGTGCTGACCACCGGTAGTCAGGTGCGCAGAATCAAGGTGCCGGGAAGCGAGCTCGCGGGCATCCAGTACCTGCGCGGCATCGAAGACGTGCAGCGCCTGCGCGCCACCGCGCAAATGGGCAAGCGCGTGGTCGTCATCGGTGGCGGCTACATTGGACTTGAGGTCGCGGCCACCTGCCGGCAGCTCGGCGCCGACGTTACCGTGATCGAGGCACTCGACCGCGTGATGAATCGCGTGGTCGCGCCGGTGGTGTCGCAATTCTTCGCGGCGCAACACCTGAGCCACGGCGTGAAGATTCTCTGCGGCGTCGCCGTTCAGTCGTTCGCGGGTACGGAACACGTCGAGGCCGTCGTCCTCGCCGACGGCACGCGCGTGCCCGCGGATCTCGCTGTCGTTGGCATCGGCATCGTCCCGGTGACCGACATCGCCGCGGCCTGCGGGCTCGTGTGCGACAACGGCATCGCAGCCGATGCCCATTGCCGTACGAGCGATCCGGATATCTTCAGCTTCGGCGATTGCGCGAGCTTTCCGAGCGCACGCTACGGCCGGCGTGTGCGGCTCGAGTCGGTGGACAATGCATTCGAGCAGGCGAAGACCGCGGCAGCGACGCTCGTCGGCAAGACCGTCAGGCACGACAAGGTGCCGTGGTTCTGGTCGGATCAGTTCGATCTGAAACTGCTGATCGTCGGGCTCGCCGAAGGTCACGACAAAGTGATCGTGCGCGGCGATCCGGCGACGAAATCCTTCTGCGTATGCTATCTGAAGGGCGGCGAGCTGCTCGCGCTCGATGCCATCAATCACGCGAAGGACTACATGGCGGCGCGCAGACTCATCGCTGAGCGCGTGCAGCCCGATCCGGCGAAGCTCGCGGATCCCGCGATCGCGCTGAAAGACACGCTGTAGCTAGG
>JBGPLJ010000080.1:0-12421 GCA_041486385.1 Steroidobacteraceae bacterium | reverse complement strand
TCAGATGCTCGAGCAGCGGCGCGGTCTGGTATTCATTGAGGAGCAGCTTTAGCCGTGGCAGCTGCTTGTGGAGCTTGCCCGCGACAATGGGCAGCAGGTAGGGGCCGATCGTCGGGATCAAGGCGACGCGCAGATTGCCGGCCAGCGGGTCGCGGCTGTGCCGCGCGAGATCGATGATCTCGTCGCTGTCACTCAACATGCGCCGCGCGCGTTCGACCACGCGCTGGCCCATCTCCGTGAGTGTCACATTCTTCGGCTGGCGCTCGACGAGCGGGGCACCCAGGTAATCCTCGAGTTTCTTGAGCTGGGCAGAGAGGGTGGGCTGGCTCACAAAACACTTCGCCGCCGCCTTGCCGAAATGACGCGTGTCGGCGAGCGCGACGAGGTATTGCAGGTCTTTGAGCTTGAGTTCAGCCATGGCTGGCGATAGATATTACCTATTAAATCGATAAGATCAATCCATTGGCTCACTCACGCGCCAGGCCCCATGATCCGTGCCCATTGGGTATGTGCGCCTGTTCAAGCCTTCAAGGAGTTCAACATGTTGAGCATTGGTCAGAAGCTTCCCAGATTCGCGTTGACGGGCGTCGTCTCGAACGACCTCTCGAACGCGTTCAAGCCCTTCGACAATGAAAGCGCCGCGGGCAAATGGCAGGTGATCTTTTTCTGGCCGAAGGACTTCACCTTTGTATGCCCGACCGAGATCGCCGCATTCGGCAAGCTCGACAAGGCCTTCCGTGAGCGCGATGCGCAGCTTTACGGCGTGAGCATCGACTCCGAGTTCGTACATCTCGCCTGGCGCAAGGACAAGGAAGAGCTGCGGAACCTCCCGTTCCCGATGCTCGCCGACAACAAGCGCGAGCTCTCAGCGGCGCTCGGCATTCTCGACCCGGAAGCGGGGGTCGCCCAGCGCGCGACCTTCATCGTCGATCCGCAGGGCGTGATCCGCTTCGTGTACGTGACCGACCTCAGCGTCGGCCGCAACCCGGAAGAAGTCCTGCGTGTCCTCGACGGCCTGCAGACCGACGAGCTCTGCCCCTGCAACTGGAAGAAGGGCGAAGAAACGCTCAAGGCAGCCTGAAATGACAAACGTCGTTCCGAGTCCTGCTCCCTCTCCCCTTTCAAGGGGAGAGGGCCGGGGTGAGGGGATTCGATGGAGCGCCGGGGTGAGCGGATTTGACCGAGGGCTAGGGTGAGGGGTGAGCCAGCTATACTCCCGTCATGACACGCCCCCATCACCACCTCTCCTCCGGCGCTGTCGTAATACGGGAATCGAACGGTGGCACTCTCTTTCTCTTACTCCGCGCCTTTGACCACTGGGATTTTCCCAAGGGACTCGTCGAAACCGGCGAAGCTCCGCTTGCCGCCGCCATTCGCGAGGTGCGCGAAGAAACGACGATCGAAGATCTCGAGTTCGCCTGGGGCGAAGCGTTCATCGAGACCGGCCCGTACAGCCGCGGCAAGATCGCGCGCTACTATCTCGCGCGCACACATACACGAGACATCAGCCTCCCGGTGAATCCGGAGATCGGCACCCCGGAACATCATGAGTTCCGCTGGGTCGAGCACACGACGGCGCTTGACCTCGTGTCGCCGCGGGTGCGGCCGGTTGTCGATTGGGCAGCGGAAGCGCTGAGGAAGAGGTCGGACCCCGCAGCCTAGCCCTCGATCGAATCCCCTCACCCCACCCTCTCCCCTTGAAAGGGGAGAGGGAGTAGATGGGAGAGGGAGCAAAACCTAGAACAGCCCTTCGATCTCGTGCCTCGCGTTCAGGCGAATGTTGTTCGCCGCTGGCACCCGCGGCAGGCCAGGCATTGTCATGATCTCCCCGCACACGACCACCAGGAACTCGGCACCCGCGGCGAGCCGAACCTCGCGGATCGGGACCACGTGATTCGATGGCGCGCCCTTGAAATTCGGATCGGTCGTGAAGCTGTACTGCGTCTTCGCGATGCACACCGGGTAGTGGCCGAAGCCCGCGTTCTGATATTCCTTGATCTGATCGCGCACCTTCTGGTCCGCAATGATGCCTTGCGCGCCGTAGAGCGATTGCGCAATCGTGCGCACCTTGTCCCAGAGCGGCATGTCGTCGGGATAGAGAAAGCGGAAGTTCGCCTTACCGCTCTCTGCAAGCTTCACGACCGCGTGCGCGAGCTTCTCCGCTCCCTTGCCGCCGTCCGCCCAGTGACTGCAAAGCACCGCCTCGACGTGGATCTCGGCGCACTTCTGGCGGATGAGGTCGTGCTCGGCCGTCGTGTCTGAAGTGAAATAGTTGATCGCAACCACAACCGGCACGCCGAATTTGCGGAGGTTCTCGACATGACGCGCGAGGTTGGTGAACCCATTGGCCAGCGCCTCGACATTCTCCTTGCCGAGATTCTCCTTGGCGACGCCGCCGTGCATCTTGAGCGCACGAACCGTTGCGACCACAACGGCCGCGGACGGCGTGAGTCCCGCCTTGCGGCACTTGATGTTGAAGAACTTTTCCGCGCCGAGGTCCGCGCCGAATCCGGCCTCCGTCACGACGTATTCGGCGAGCTTGAGCGCGGTCGTAGTCGCCATGACGGAATTGCAGCCGTGCGCGATGTTCGCAAACGGCCCGCCATGCACGAATGCGGGGTTGCCCTCGAGCGTCTGCACGAGGTTCGGCATGAATGCGTCCTTCAGGAGCACCGTCATCGCACCATCGGCCATGAGCTGGCGTGCGCGCACCGGCTTCTTGTCGCGCGTCTGCGCCACAATGATATTGCCGAGTCGTTGCGTGAGATCGTCGAGATCCTTCGCCAGGCAAAAGATCGCCATCACTTCGGAGGCGACCGTGATGTCGAAGCCATCCTCGCGCGGAAAGCCGTTGCCCGCGCCGCCGAGCGACGAAACGATCGAGCGCAGCGCCCGATCGTTCATGTCCATGACGCGCCGCCAGCTGACGCGGCGCACGTCGATGTTGAGCTCGTTGCCCCAGTAGATATGATTGTCGACGAGCGCCGCGAGCAGATTGTTCGCGCTGGTGATCGCGTGAAAGTCGCCGGTGAAATGCAGGTTGATGTCTTCCATCGGCACGACCTGCGCGTAGCCGCCGCCGGTGGCACCGCCCTTGACGCCAAAGCAGGGTCCAAGGCTCGGCTCGCGCAGGCACATGATCGCGCGCTTGCCAATGAGATTGAGCGCGTCGCCGAGGCCCACGGTCGCGGTCGTCTTGCCTTCGCCCGCGGGCGTCGGCGTTATGGCGGTCACCAGGATGAGCTTCGAATCGGTGCGCGCCGGCAGGCTTTTCACGTAGTCGAGTGCGAGCTTCGCCTTGTAGGGGCCGTAGTGCAGCAGCTGATCGCGCGCGAGGCCGAGCTTCGCGGCGACGTCGGCAATTGGTTTCAGTTTCGCACGGCGTGCAATTTCGATATCGCTGTCAACCATGGCTTACCCTTCCCCCAGAATCTGGCGTTGCGCCGCTGCGAATGTGTTCATGAGCAAACAAGCAACCGTCATCGGGCCGACGCCGCCTGGAACCGGCGTGATCGCGCGGGCTACCCGCGCCGCTTCTTCGAATTTGACGTCGCCCAAGTAACGGCGACCCCCATCGTAACCAGCGACGACGTTGATGCCAACGTCGATGACCACTGCGCCCGGTTTGATCCAGTCGCCACGAACCGCCTCAGGGCTGTCGAGCGCAGCGATCAGAATATCGGCGCGCCGGCAGATCGCGGGCAGTTCATTGTTGCTTCGGGGCGCAAGTGTGACCGTGCATTTCGCGTCCCGCAAAATACGAGCTATTGGCTTGGTAAATACGTCCGAGCCGCCCGCAATCACGACCTCGAGGCCGGCTATCTCGGGCTGGCCCATAACAATGAGTCGATGGCAGGCGAGCACAGCGGCGGGCACATACGCGTCGCTCCCCATGCCGTCGATGTCTTTGGCCGGCGCGAGCGCTCGTGCGGCGGCCTGCAGGTCGACGCGGGCAGGCAGGGGCCACTGCAGGAATATCCCGTGCACCGATTCATCCGAGTTCAGGCGTAGCAGCAACCCGTGGACCGATTCACTTGTTGTGGAAGCCATGAGCGGCTCAAGAAGCGGGCGAATCCCTGCGCGCTCGCATTGAACAATCTTCTTGCGCACATAGAAGCGTTGTACTGGATCGTCGTCGAGTGCGACGAGCGCAAGCCCCGGCGTGACGCCGCTCTTGTGCGTGAAGTCCGCAACCTCGCGGGAGAGTTCGGCAACGAGCGCATCGGCAGCCGCAACGCCGTCGATGACGCGCGCGCGTTCAGTCACGAAAGTTCACGTACTGCAGCGGCATGTCGAGCTTCTCTTTGCGCAGGAGAGCAATCGCGGTCTGCAGGTCATCGCGGCTCTTGCCGGTGATACGGAGCTTGTCGCCCTGAATCGCCGCCTGCACCTTGATCTTCGAGTCCTTGACGATGCGCACGATCTTGCGCGCGAGATCGGCATCGATCCCCTGGCGCAGGATCACGTCCTGCTTCGCGGAGTTGAGCGCGATCACAGGATCCTTGACTTCCATGCAGGCGATGTCGATGCCACGCTTGGCAATCCTCAGCTTCAGGATCTCCAGTATCTGCTTCAGCTGAAAGTCGACCTGAGCTTTGAGGGTAACCGTCGACTCGTTGAGTTCGATCGACGCGTCCGTGCCCTTGAAGTCATAGCGCTGCTCGAGCTCGCGCGTCGCCTGATCCACGGCGTTCACGACTTCGTGCATGTTGAGTTCGGAGACGACGTCAAAGGAAGGCATTACAGTTCCGTCGCGCGACCCTCGAGCTCGCGATAGAGAATCGTCGTCGGGTGGAAATGCCCGTCAGGCCCCCGCAGATAGCGGGGAATCGCGCCGACCTTGGTGTAGCCCGCGGCGACATACAGCTGCTCGCCCGCTTCGCCGGTCGCGGTGTCCGCGATGAGCAGCGATCGTTCCTTCGCAACGGCCATCTTCTCGATCGCCGCGAGCAGCGCGCGGCCGAGCCCCTGCCGCCGCGCGCGTTGCAGAACGATGAGCTTCTGCACTTGCGCGCGGTGCCGCGCATTGGCATTGGAGGAGAGTGCCAGCTGGACACACCCGCCTACGTCGTGATTCGCACTCGCAATCAGGATGACGCGTTCGCCCTGACCGACCTCTTCCAGCGCGGCCACCCAATAGTTGCGGGCGTCCTTGGTGGATAGCGGGTGCTGAAATCCGACCGAAGCGCCGCTCGCAACCGCGTCCTGCAGGAGCTCGACGAGCGACGAGAAGAGCTCGAGACTCGGCGTCGTGCGGATCTCGGAAATGTTCCACTTGGCCATGCGCGAAGGATACGGCAGAGCACCTCCGCAGAGCTACCTTCAGTCACGCCAGCGCAGCCGCGACCTTGCCGTCGGATTCAGGACCACGAGCTCGGGCTTGTCGCGCAGCAGCCCCGACGCAGCCAGCGAGCGCGAAGTTTCGTCCGCCAGGCCTGTCAGCCCGCTCCTGAGCGCCACATCGTCCTTGAACAGGCCGAGCCACACGAGATAGGGCCCATCCTCTCGCACCGGGAGTTGCGGAAAGTTGTTCTTCGCATCGAGGCTGACGAGCACGCCAAGCTCGCGCGCCCCTGCGGCCCGATAGGTGGCGAAAAGAGGCGCGGCGCGTTGAGCGAGCCCTTCGACCTGGCCAGGTTTCACGGCGAAGATCTGCGCGACAACGAGGCCGCGGGGACCCGAGAGCTCATTGACAGGATCTACGGTGGGGAAGACCGGTACAGCATGCGCGGCATCGAGTGGCCGCAGCAGCAACACATTGTCCGAATCGATCAGGCGATCGTTCATTGTCGTCCGATGTTCCTTCCAGAGCGGGCCATAATAGAAAGCGGAATTGACGACAGCGCGCGCATCCATGTCGTGAAATCCGCGCAGCCAGACAAACAGGTTGTCTTTGTCACGCTCGAGGAATTGCCCGAACACCATGGCGCCGAGCTGTTCGAAGGCTTCCGGGAAATAGCTTTCGAAGTACTTGGCGAAGGGCTCGCGCTCGCCGGGCTTGGTGGTGTAACGGCGCAACTCGATGACGGAATAGTCTTTGAGGTGAGCGATACTGTCGCCGTTGGCGGGCAAACTTGCAGCGGGACTCTGCTGCGCGTCCGCTCGCGTCATGTCCATGATCCAGTTGGTTTCCCAGGTCTTGCCGCCATCGGTTGAAAACGCCTGCTCCCAGCGCGGGTTGGGCGTATCGACGCGCGTCCACAGGAAGCGCACGCGAATCGGCCGGCCTTCGAAGACGTCGTCGCCCTCGAAATGGCCGACGCCACCGGAGAAAGAGCCATACACGGGCGGCTCCAGCACGCCGCGGCGGCTGTCGGCCCAGTAGATCGCCCACGTGCGTTTCGCCACGTCGTAGAGCCGCAACGAAATGCCAATGAACGGACCTTTGAAATCGCCGCGGAACTCATCCTCGTTGCCGATGCCGCCGAGCAATGGGCGGGCGACGCTCGTCGCTTCGAACTCATCCCATTGCGTGCTGCCGTGGAGGCGCTCCCGCAGTCGCTTGTTGTGAACCTTCCAGCCGCCCATCCAGAAATCGAAATCGCGCGCGCCATCGCTGCTCTCATTGACTGTATTCACTGAGGAGTCTCCGGTTCGAGGGCGTGGACACTAGCGCCTATATAGGGCAGATTCCGCCCTATATCTTGATAGACTCGTTTCCATGGCAAGGCCCACCACTAGGGTGCTCGCGATTCTTGAACTGCTGCAGTCACGCGGACGCGCGAGCGGGGCGGAGATTGCCCAGCATCTCGGCGTCGATGGCAGAACCGTGCGCCGCTATATCGCTGCGCTCGAAGATCTCGGCATACCGATCACCACGGAGCGCGGCCGCGGCGGGGCTTATCTCCTGGTCGCGGGATTCAAACTGCCGCCGATGATGTTCACGGACGACGAGGCGCTGGCACTCGCTGTGGGACTGCGGGCCGCGCGCGGGCTCGGTCTGACGCAGGCGCCCACGGCGGTCGCGAGTGCGCGCGCCAAGCTCGAACGCGTAATGCCGGGCAATCTCAAGCGTCATCTGCGTTCGATCGATGAGACCGTCGCGCTGGAATTCTCAACAGCCGCGGGAACGAATGACAGCGCGGCACTAGCCGCGTTGAGCGACGCAGCGCGCACTGAGACGCGGGTCAAGCTGAGCTATCGCTCCGCGGACGGAACACAGACCGAACGCGGCGTCGATCCCTACGGCCTCGCCTACCGCAGCGGCCGCTGGTACGTGGTCGGCATGTGCCACATGCGCGGCGGCCTGCGTTCATTTCGACTCGATCGGGTCGAGCGGGTCGAAAGTCTCGCCGCAACCTTCAGCCGACCGGCGAACTTCAATCCCCTCACGACGCTGGTCTCATCGATCGCGCGCCTGCCACGAGCGCATGCCGTCGAAGTGCTGCTCGAAACGGATCTCGCCACGGCGCAACGCGAGCTCTTTCCCACGGCGGGCGTGCTCGAGTGGGCCGGTAAAAAAGTGCTGTTGCGCGCGCAGGCGGACGACCTGGACTGGTTCGCACGCGAGCTCGCGCGCCTGCCTTTTGCCTTTCAAATCTTAAGTCCGGTCGCATTGCGTTCGAAGGTTCTGGCATTGGCGGGCCGCCTGCGCCGCCAGGCAGGGAAAATCGTCAAATCCGTCACGGAATGATTCCCCGAGGTTCTCGACCATAGCGCGGGTCTATGAGCAATCCTTCCACCAACCACGGTCATCCGCTCGACGCCGAGCTTGCCGACACGAACCTCTTCGCCTGGTTCCGGCCGGCATTTGAGGTGTTGGGCAGAAACCTGCTGCTGACGCTGGCGGCCGGCGTTGTCATGCTGCTGCTCGCAAGGCTCCTGGCGGAGCTGCCCTGGCCATCGGCCATCTCTGCGTCCTGGGGCATGCGAACGCTGCAGGCCTTTCTGTCGTATGTCGCGTTCACCGCAGTCGGGCTTGCGGCCTATCGCACGCTCGCGCGCAGCGAAGGCGCCCGGTACGCGGTGGATGAGGTAACACCCTGGGCTCGAATGGCCGTCGTCGGCATCGAACTCTGTGTCGTCTGGACCTTCGCCGCGATGATCGTCCAGTTCGGTCTGTGGCTGATCGCGAAGCCGATCGGCAGCTGGCTCTCCGGTCACGGCGAGGCTGGCTGGCAGATGGTCGTTTTCGTCATCACCTATGCAAAGTACATGATTGCTGTCCTCGTCTTCATTCTGGCGCCCATCTGGATGATGCTCGGAATCTCGAGTTCCCTGGCGCAGGCGTTCGCCGTGCGCAGTCCCGAAAGCGGACTCGATGCAGTATTGAGCGCGCTGCGTCTCGTGTTTGGTCAGCGCGCACGCGTTCTGGGACCGGCGCTCATCATCGGCGCCGGCCTTGGCCTCCTGATCCTGCTTGAATTCAATACCGACTTTCTGCCAAGCGTGATCGGCAAACCTGTATTCATCGATACGCTGATGATCGTGAGCTGCGCCTTTGGCATCGCGATGACCTTTGTCATCGAGCGGGCGTATGCGCCGGATCTCGGACTGCGGATTGCCGATGACGATGTGTCCGATCCCGGCGGCTTGCCGACCGCCACTGCGCCCGACGCGCCGTTGCCGGCGCCGCCAGCGGCCGCGCCGGCCGATGTCGCGGCGATCATTGAAAGCGAGATGCGCAACAACCGCACCACCGATCTCGTGTCCCTGGTTGAACGCGGGCTTGGCGCTGACCCGCGCTTCTTCGCGGGGCGGCCCGATTACGCCGTGGCCCTCGCCAAACGCATGGTGCAGGCACAAAGAACCGATCTGGCGTTGCGCATCCTGCAGCCCTACGTGAAGGAGCAGCAACAGCATCGGCTGCACCTCACGGGCGCACTGCTGGTCGCGGATCTCCTCGCACGCGATGCACAGCAGTTGCCGGCCGCGGCGCGCTTTCTCGCTCAACTCAAGGCTCTCTATCCGAACGAGCCCATGGTCGATCGGCTGATCCGGCTCACCGATCGGGCCCTCGCGAAAAGCGGCAGCGGCTCACCACAGCCGCCGGCGACCTGAACGCGACGCGACCGCCATGCGCTATCTCGGCATCCTGCTCATCGTGATAGTTCCGTACTCGGTCTATCACTACGCGACGACACGAGAGATCGAGCATGCCAATGGCGTGCTCGTCGCAAAGGATCCCGCGCAAAGTGATCCGGGCGACGTTGCGCCGATCGCGGACGGTGCTTTCACATTGCAACCGCGTGCCCAGTTCGTCGCCGATGCGCGCGTCCTCGGCCGCGAACGCTATCATCTGGGAAAACTCGCCGACATCGCGCCACTCGATATCGCGGCGGGCTGGGGCCCGATGTCGGACACGGCGGTGCTGGCGCGCGTCGATATTTCCCAGGGCAACCGCTTCTACTACTGGCACTACGACAACGACCCGCCCATTCCACGTGAAGACATTCAGACCCACTCCGCCAACTGGCATCTCCTGCCCGCGGACGCTGCCGTATGGCGCGTCTTGCGCGACATTCGAGTGGGAGAGGTCGTACACCTCGAAGGCAAGCTGGTCGACATCGAAAGCCCGCAGTTCGGCGTCATGCGCACCTCGCTCACCCGCAATGACACCGGGCCCGGCGCGTGCGAGATCATCTACGTCGAAGCGGTGTAGTTGAGCGGCGGCTAGCGATTCATCGAGATCAGCTTGCCGACCCGCACCAGAAAATGCTGAGTGTCGTGCGGAGTGATGAGCACCGGCCGGCGATCGCGAAATTTCAGGAACACGACGCGCGACAGATCGGTTGCATAGGCGCGGTACAGACCGACGCGTCGATTCCAGAACCAGCCGCTGATGGAAAACAACCCGCCGTTGCCGAATACGCGCAGACTCCCGCGCAGCAGTTCGACGTCACCACTCGCCTTCTCAAGTCCATCGAGCGCGATGCTAGTCGTCCAGCCGAGGCGCCGGATTTCGAGCGTGTGCTCCGTCAGCACATAACCGCTCACCAGGAAGGGCAGTGCGCTGACAAGAATCACGGTCGGCAGACCCACCATCACCCACAACCACCATGCGCCCACGCCGGGCCGCACGAGAATTCCCGAGAGTGCAATCAACAGCAGGATCGCGCAGGAAAGGAGCGTAGCGAGCTTGAGGCTCCTTCCCCACGGCGCGCGAAATTCGATGGTCATGACCGTGACTTCGCCGGTTACGCGCGGAGCGCCGCTTCGATTTTCGCCACCACGTCGGGGCTCACGTGCTTGCGCAGAAAGTCGATCACGATCGGCACGAATTTCCTGGCGGTATCGATCGACAGCCCGACCTTCGAAAAGCCGGAGACCAGGTTCGCGAGAATCGCCGCATTGCCCCCGAGCGCCGACGCGAGCCCCCCCAGCAATCCACCGCCACTTGCAGGCGCCTGCTGCAGCAGATCGTTGAGACCCGGAACGCCGCCGAGCAGCTTCTGAAATTCATCGCTGCCCAGCTTGTCCTGGGCAGCCTTGAAGAGAATGGCAGCGCCGGACTGCGCTTGCGTGGCGTCGATGCCGAGTTGCCTGGAGAGTGAGTCGAATAGTTCTTGCATATGTGTCGGATTCTATACCCCTCACCCTAACCCTCGATCGAATCCCCTCACCCTAACCCTCTCCCCATGAAAGGGGAGAGGGAATAGATGGGAGAGGGAATTAGAAGGCGGCGGTCGGAAAACCGTCTACCGCAAGCGCTAAGATGCGCCTGCGGTGCCACATGCCAACGAACGCCCTTTCGCAACTCTCGGGTGACCTCAACGCCAGCGAGCTCGATCCGGGCGATCCCATTGATCTTCGACGCACTCCAGAACCCAACGCGATGAATTCATGCGCACGATAATCGGCTGGCTCAGTGCCGCGATCGCAGGCGCGATTGGTTGGTGGCTCGGGGCGTACGTCAATCTCGTCGTCGCGGTCATGCTGAGCGCGATTACGGGAGCAGTCGGGCGGTACTACGGCTATCGGTGGTTCGATAAAAATCTGGGCTAACGATATCCCCGCGCCTGCAGCGCAAACAACCGCGCGTACACGCCGTCTGCTTTCACCAGCTCGTCGTGGCTGCCGAGTTCGACGATCCTGCCCTGATCGAGCACCGCGATCTGATCCGCCATGCGCACCGTCGAGAAGCGATGCGAGATCAGGATCGCGATGCGCTCGCGCGTGAGCGATTGGAAGTGCGCAAACACCTGCGCTTCTGCTGCTGCATCCATCGCCGCGGTCGGTTCATCGAGCACGAGGATGTCGGCTTCGGAGCGCATGAACGCGCGTGACAGTGCGATCTTCTGCCACTGGCCGCCGGAGAGCTCGCGTCCGTCCTTGAACCACTTGCCGAGCTGCGTTTCGAATTCTCTCGGCAACTCCTTGATGAAAGGCGTCGCCATGCCCTTGTCCGCCGCATCTTGCCAGCGTCCGCGATCTTCGAACTCGCGCACGTCACCCGCGCCGACGTTTTCGCCGACGAGCAGCTGGAAGCGCACGAAGTCCTGAAAGATCACGCCGATGCGCCGCCTGAGCGTCGCCTCATCCCACTCGTTGAGGTCGAGCCCTTCGAGGACGATGCGGCCCGAGGTCGGTTGATAGAGCCGCGTCAGAAGTTTGATGAGCGTCGTCTTGCCGGAACCGTTCTCACCGACGAGCGCGAGACTCTGTCCGTGCTTGATATGCAGGTTGATTCCCGACAACGCCGCATGCTCCGCGCCCGGATAGCGGAACTCGACATTTTCAAATCGAATGCCGTCTTGAGGCAGCGGACCTTTCTTGAAGCCCTCGCGCAGTGGCGGCACGGGTTGCTCGAGGTATTCGTACAATGTCGAGAGATAGAGATTGTCCTCGTACATGCCGCCGATCGCCGCGAGAATCGCGGACACCGCGGACTGACCCTGCCGGAACAGCATCAGGTACATCGTCATCTGGCCGATCGTGATCCGCGCGACGACCGCCTCGAGCGCAATCAACGCATAGGCGCTGTAGAGCGCCGCGGTGCTCACGAGCCCGAGCCCGAAACCCCAGCTATCGCGCCGGATCGTGAGATCGCGATCCGCGGCGTAGAGCTTGTCGAAGATGCCTTTGTAGCGGCCGAGGAGGAGGGGCCCGAGTTCGAAAAGCTTCACTTCCTTGGCGCTGTCTTCGCGCGCGAGCACGGATTCGAGATAGAGCGTCATGCGCGTTTCCGGCGAGCGCCAGCGAAAGAGACGAAATGCGTCTCCGGAGAAACGCGTCTCCGCGATGAATGCCGGAAGCCCCGCCACGATCAGAATGACGACCGCCCACGGTGAAAAGCGCGCGAGCAGAAAGCCGAAGCTCACGAGCGACACGCCGTTCTGTACGAGGCCGAATGTGCGCATCACCAGCGAGAGCGGACGGCTGGAGGCTTCACGTCGGGCGCGCGTCATCTTGTCGTAGAACTCGGAGTCCTCGAATTGCTCGAGACTCAAAGTGAGCGCCTTGTCGAGGATCATCACGTTGA
>JBGPLJ010000079.1:0-12500 GCA_041486385.1 Steroidobacteraceae bacterium | reverse complement strand
GCTTCACCGCCATCGAGACTTTGCTATCGCGCAATGGCCGACGCATCCAGGATGTTTCAGCAGAGGAACTCGATGCGCTTTGGCAGCAGATCAAGAAAAGCTAACATATCCTTTCCTAACAGCGAGTTACGGGAGCTCTCCTCGGTTCAGGAAACGTTCATTCTCGGCAACTTAGACTCTCTCCCACGCAAGGTGATCCCGTGGCCATAGGGGCTCCGGACCAAGCGCCGAGGAGTCAGAGACATGTTCTCCAAAGTGGTGACAAGTGGTGTCGTCGCGATTTGCGTTCTGGCTGCGCCGGCGGCTTTTGCCGACCAAAGCGATAATGATTGGCAGAATGACAATAATGATGATGTGCGCGTCGGGCCGACCTACGAGTACGCAAAAGTCATCTCGGCTGATCCCATTGTGCGGCAGGTGCGCATCGAGACCCCGCGCCGCGAATGCTGGACCGACGACTCGTATGATGATCGCCGCACGGTTCAGTCCGAGCGGCCGGACTCTGCAGGTCGCATGATCCTCGGCGGCCTCATCGGCGCCGCGATCGGCAATCAATTTGGTCATGGTGATGGGCGTCGCGCGGCGACAGTAGCCGGTGCACTGATTGGCACGGCGATCGGACACGATGCGGGCTCACGCCCATACGACCGCTACGGCTCACGTAGCTATGATTCCCGCCCGGTCGAACGTTGCAATGTGCGCTACGAGTCGACCTATGAAAACCGTATCGACGGCTACAACGTGACGTACGAGTATGCCGGACAGCGTCACACGACTCGAATGTCCTACGATCCAGGCGACCGCATCAGGATTCGTGTCGATGTGAGGCCTGTCGATTGATGGCTGACGTCCCGGCGCGGGCGGAGTTGATCTCCGCCCGCTCTTTGCTGAATTAGGTCATCACGGCATAGACTGCCTTTGCCTACACTGCACTCACATTTTAGGAGTCAAGCGTGGCTCGACCAGGACTTCGGGCAAGTTTGCTTGCGGCGCTATGGCTGGGAACACTTGCAGGTCCGGCGTCTTTGGCAGTCGCAGGCAATCGCCAATTCGGCGATGAACAACAACGCGACGCGCGCGGCGGCGGTGGAATTAGCCTCGATGAAGCCGTGCGGCGTGCTGAACGTCAGTTTCACGCACGGGTCGTGAAGGCCGAGACGCAATCGGTCGATGGCCGCGCGATGTATATCTTAAGGCTAGTCAGCGACGATGGACGCGTGTTTACAGTGCGGGTCGACGCCGCCACGGGAAGTATTCAATAGGTCTCATTGTGCGAGTCCTGGTCATCGAAGACGAAGCCGATCTGCGCGAATCACTTGCAAGTCAGTTGCGGAGCGCGGGCTTCAGCGTCGATACCGCAGGTGACGGTGAAGAGGGGCTATTCGCGGGCAGTGAATACCCCATTGATCTCGCCATCGTCGATCTTGGGCTGCCAAAACTGAGCGGACTCGACGTCATTCGGCGATTGCGTGCTCACGGCAAGACGTACCCGATACTTGTGCTCACTGCGCGTGACCGGTGGCAAGACAAGGTCGAGGGACTCGAGGCCGGCGCGGATGACTATGTGCCGAAGCCATTTCATTTCAAAGAAGTGCATGCCCGACTGCAGGCGTTGCTGCGTCGCTCGTCGGGTTGGGCAGCGCCAGCGCTTGCTTGCGGCGACATCGTTCTCGACACGCGGACCCAGCAAGTAACGGTAGCCGGCGCTGCCGTTGAACTCACGAGCTTTGAATATCGCGTGCTCGAGTGCCTCATGCTGCGGGCCGGTGAAGTACTTTCCAAGACCGAACTGACAGAGCGTCTGTACGATCAGGACTTCGAGCGGGACAGCAACGTCATTGAGGTTTTTATCGGGCGGTTGCGCAAGAAGCTCGATCCTGACAACGTTAGGCAGCCTATTGAAACGCTGCGTGGCCGCGGTTATCGGTTAGCGTTGCCGCGTGTTCCTCTCGGATCAGCGAACTGACGCCGTGCGCAGCCTAAGCGCGAGGCTACTGCTTTCGCTGTTTCTCCTGCTCTTGGTCTTCTTCGGCGTCACCATTGTGGCGCTCGACCTGGTTTTTCGCGATCTGACGGATCGCTCGATGCGTGAGCTGCTGGACGCCCAGGTCCTCGCGCTAATTTCTGCATCGGACGTCGACGCACGCGGTCAGATCACACCGCCAGCGAATCTGCTCGACAGGCGCTTTGCCAATCCGGGGTCAGGCTTGTATGCGGAGATTCGAAGCCCTGCCGGCGTCGTGCTATGGCGTTCACCCTCTGCGACCGGGACCGGACTGGTCTTCGAAAAGGCCGTGGCGCAAGGTCAGCGCCGCTATGAAGCGCTGCGGACCGCGAATGGCGCGGAAGTCGAAGGGCTCTCGGCGGGCATTCACTGGGAGCTCGACCGGAACTCCGCCGCGGATTTTGTCTTTTCCGTCGCCTCCAGCCGCGAGCCCTCGCGCGCACAGCTGGCGCGGTTTCGCGGACAACTGTTCCTGTGGTTCGGCGGTTTGGCCGCTTTGCTGATGCTGTCAGTCGGGGCGCTGATGCGCCGCGTGCTAGCGCCGCTGAGAATGATCGCCGGCGAGATTCGCGCTGTTGAAGCTGGCACGATCGCCAAACTCAGCTCCGACTATCCGGCGGAACTGGCTGGCGTGACTCAGGGATTGAATGCACTGCTCGAATCGGAACGGTCGCGTCTTGAAAGGTACCGCAACACGCTCGGCAATCTTGCGCACGGTCTAAAGACTCCAATCGCTGTCATGAAGAGCGTCCTCGGCGAATGCCAGGAGTCCGATGCACGCGATCGCATTTTGGGCGAACAGTTGGCGCGCATGGCGGACATTGTGCAGCATCAGCTGAATCGTTCGGCGGCTTCCGGCGGAACAACGCTCGGTCAAGCCCCAGTGGCAGTGCTGCCTATCCTGAATGAGCTGCGCAGCGCGCTCCTTCGCGTCTACAGCAACAAGGACATCGTGATTCGAGTTGCCTGTGAGCCGACCCTTGCGTTCATCGGCGATCGCGGAGATTTGCTGGAAGTGATCGGCAACGTTGCGGACAACGCCTGCAAATATTGCTCAGGCGTCGTGACAGCCAAGGCGCGAATGGTCGCGGGTCAGCCAAACCGGCTCAGCATCGTCGTCGATGACGATGGCCCGGGCGTTCCAGACGACGCGCACGAGCGAATCCTGGAGCGCGGAGTGCGGGTAGACGAATCCGCAGCCGGCCATGGACTTGGACTCAGCATGGCACGCGATATCGTGGCCCAGTACCGTGGCGAGCTTGCGGTAAGCCATTCGGCGCTCGGTGGCGCTCGATTCACGATTACCCTGCCGGGTATTGTGTCCAAAGAGGCCCGTTGACCGCAGGGTCTCGCGGTTCAGCCAACATCAAAGCGGATGCCCTGCGCCAAGGGCAATTCCTGACTCCAGTTGATGGTATTGGTCTGCCTGCGCATGTAGACCTTCCACGCATCGGAGCCCGATTCCCGGCCTCCGCCCGTATCTTTTTCTCCGCCGAAAGCACCGCCAATTTCAGCGCCTGATGTCCCGATATTCACGTTCGCTATTCCACAGTCACTACCGGCCGCCGACAGGAATCGCTCAGCGTGCTGCAGGCGATCGGTGAAAATCGCGGACGACAGACCATGAGCGGAGTCGTTCTGCAGAGCAATGGCCTCATCGAGGGTGGCAACCGGAATCACGTACAGAATCGGCGCAAAGGTTTCGCTCTGGACAATCGGCCACTCATTGCGCGCCCGCACGATGGTCGGCTCAACGAAGTTGCCTGGGCCGGGCAGCGCATGGCCGCCATAAATGATCTCGCCACCTGCCGCCTTTGCAGCATCGACCGCAGCCAGGAATGCGCTGACTGCACGCTTATCGATCAAGGGCCCCATCAGTGTGCCAGCGGCGAGCGGATCGCCGATGCGGACCTGCCGATATGCGCGAAGCAAACGGCGCTCCAATTCTTCACGTCGAGCCGCATGCACCAAGACGCGCCGCGTCGAAGTGCAGCGCTGACCAGCCGTACCGACCGCGCCGAAAACAATGGATGGTATCGCGAGGTCAAGGTTCGCTGTTTCATCAACGATGATTGCATTGTTGCCGCCGAGTTCCAGCAGGCTTCTACCGAGGCGCGCGGCGACTTTTTCGCCGACGCGCCGGCCGACCGGTGTCGAGCCGGTAAACGAGACGAGACTCACGCGGCGATCGTCCACGAAACGTCCTGCAAGCTCCGCGCCCGAGTCGATGAACATCTGGAAAATGGGGGGACTGCCTGTACGCTTCAATACGCGCTCGCAGATCTTTTGCACGGCGACTGCGGTCAGCGGTGTCTTCGGCGATGGCTTCCATACCGTGACATCGCCGCATACGGCCGCGAGGAATGCATTCCATGCCCAGACAGCGACCGGAAAGTTGAATGCCGAGATGACGCCAACGACACCTAGCGGATGCCATTGCTCATACATTCGGTGTGACAGGCGCTCCGAGTGCATGCTGTTGCCGTAAAGCATGCGCGACTGGCCGACGGCGAAGTCGGCAATGTCGATCATCTCCTGAACTTCGCCGTCGCCCTCAGGTTTGATCTTGCCGTTCTCAAGTGCGACGAGTGTGCCAAGCGCATCCTTGTGCAGCCGCAGCTCCTCGCCTAGAAGGCGCACAAGTTCGCCGCGCTTGGGAGCGGGTACCTGACGCCAGGCGGCGAAAGTCTGCACCGCTGAGTTGATGACGCTTTCGTAGTCAGCGTCCGTCGAGGCGCGCACGCGCGCCAACACCTGATTGTTGGCGGGATTGACGGATTCGATGAGCACGCCGCGCTCGTCGCGCGACCAACCGGCACTGCCGGACCAGGAACCGGAATTGACCGCCTCGAGACCGAGTGCCTGCAGAACTTCGCGCATGCTGGCTCCTATTGAACTCGTTGTTTTCGCTGGTGACCGGCCTGACCCGACACCACGATCCGCGAGGAGACATCCTTTGTTCCACCGGGCGCGTAGTAGCGCCCAAACCGATTCGCAAGAATCTCCGGTAGCCGGAACTGCTCCTGCGAGACGAACCCCTGATAACGACCCGCGCGCTCGAGTACCAGATCGACAACCGCGGTGATGCCCGCCGCCGTTGTGACTTGAATTGCCGACCACAATCTGCCCGCGATCAATTGCGGGTAGACCTTGTTGACGTAGTTCTCTTCGCGCAATTCGCCGTCCTGCAAGCCACTGACAGCGGCATAGACGATCACCACGTCCTGCAACGTCTGCGGAACCGCGTTCTCCAGAATATGCTTGAGCGTCGCGCGGTCCTGATTGAGCTTGAGGTCGTTCATCAGCAGGCGCATCTGCGCGCAATGGCCCGGATAGCGAATGGTCTTGTAGTTCATCGTTTCGCAGCGGGCACCGAAAGTCTCGCCGAGCGAGCCCAGGCCGCCGGAAGTATTGAAAGCCTCGTAGAGTGTGCCGTCGATCTCGATTTCCTCGAGGCCTTCAAGCGGCGCCGCCTCGACCTTGACGCCGTGGCTGATCGACTCGCAGGGATTGCCGTACTCATTGATGAGTCCTTCGGTCGACCAGGTGAGCGAATACTTCAGCACGTTGTTCGGATGCTGGGGCAGGGCACCGACTCGCAGTTTCACCGACCGGACTTCATCGAAGTGCGTGATGAGCTCGGCGCCGGCGATTGAGATGAATCCCGGCGCGAGGCCACATTGCGGCACAAACGCTTGCGCGGACCCCTGCGCGATGGTTCTGACGGAGCGTGTTACGGCGACATCCTCGGTGAGGTCGAAGTAGTGAGCGGCAGCCGCGCGCGCCGCTTCCGCCACGGCGACGTTGCAGTAATAGGGCAGGCCGGAAATCACGGCATCAACCGGATGTGTTGTCAGATGCTGGTCCAGCTGTCGCCGGTCGGTTGCATCGAGCGCCACGGCGGTCAGATTGGGCAGCCCGTGTGCCTTGACCACGGACGCGGCAGCGGCCCCGTTTACGTCTGCAAGGGTGACGCGATAGTCACCGCTTTCTCCGAGCAGACCCGATATCAATGCACCGATCTTGCCGGCACCCAGAATCAATACGCGATGCATGTCATCTCCCAAAATTTTCACGGCCGGCGGTGACCACGGATGCCCATCGGCAGAGGGGTCAGATCCCGCGGGATCTGACCCTCATGCGCTGAAATTTGCCCACCGCACGGCGTTGCCACCGTGCGCGGCTGGTCGAGGCCGGCTTCAAGAGGGCGCGCATTTTGCCTTGACCCGAGCCCGGTTGCCACCCAACGGGCAAGCACTCTTTTTGCGGCGCGTTGCAACGCTGTGTACGATCGCGGCATGACGCGAAATACCCTGGCGACTGCTTGGCACCCTGCAAGCTGGCACACGCGGCCGGCTCAACAACAGCCTGCCTACGCCGATGCGAACTCGGTTGAGCGGATCGTGGCGGAGCTCTCCCGATTGCCACCCATCGTAGTGTCCTGGGAAATCGAAGCCTTGCGTGCGCAAGTCGCTTCGGCGCAGCGCGGCGAGCGCTTTCTGCTGCAGGGTGGGGACTGCGCGGAGTCGTTCGAGGACTGTGAGTCAAACCAGATCGCGCAGAAGCTCAAGATCCTTCTGCAGATGAGTCTCGTGCTCCTGCACGGCCTGAAGAAGCCCATCATTCGTGTTGGACGAATTGCCGGGCAGTACGCCAAGCCACGTTCGGCCGATACAGAAACCCGCGATGGAGTGACGCTGCCGAGCTATCGCGGCGACATCGTGAATCGTCCGGAGTTCACGGCTGCGGCACGCGAACCCAATCCGGAGCTCCTGTTGCGCGGTTACGAACGAGCCGCGCTGACTTTGAATTTCATTCGCGCGCTGGTCGCCGGCGGATTTGCAGACCTGCACCATCCGGAATACTGGAACCTTGATTTCGTTCGACACGCGCCGCTCAAGGAGGCGTACCAGCGCATCGTGCAGTCGATTGCCGACTCACTCGACTTTTTCGAATCCATGAGCGGACAGCGGGTGCATGAGGCGACGCGAGTGGATTTCTTTACGAGCCACGAAGGCCTGCATCTGCACTATGAGCAGGCGCAGACTCGCTTCATCCCGCGCCAGCAGCGCTGGTACAACCTTTCCACTCATATGCCGTGGATCGGCATGCGCACGGCCAAGCTCGACGGTGCGCACGTCGAATTCTTCCGCGGCATCGCCAATCCGATCGCCGTCAAAGTTGGTCCCAGCATGGACGCCGAATGGGTCCAACAACTCGTCCAGGTGCTGAACCCCAACAATGAGCCTGGGCGGCTCACGTTGATCCACCGGTTCGGTGCCCGCAGCGTCGCAAAGATGCTGCCGCCGCTTATTCAGGCGGTCAGAGCTACGGGCCAGACGGTGCTCTGGATGTGCGACCCCATGCATGGCAATACGGAATCGACGGCAGGTGGTCTGAAGACGCGGCGCTTCGAGAACATCCTCTCTGAGCTCGAGCAGGCATTCGACATACACAGTGAAATCGGGTCGTACTTGGGAGGCGTGCACTTCGAACTGACGGGGGACGATGTCACCGAGTGCATCGGCGGGGCCCGCGGACTCACGGAGGCCGATCTGGTGCGTTCGTATCGATCGCAGGTCGACCCACGATTGAACTACGAGCAGGCGCTGGAATTGGCAATGCTCGTCGCGCGGCGCGCGCGACGTACTTGATGCGATGGGTTCAACCGGTCGACTCAGTGAGTTGCGCCGCTGGCGCTGAATCGGTCGAGGGCGCCCCAGGCTTCAGCGTTGCTTAGCTGACGCGATTCACCTGGAGCAAGGCCCTCTAGGGTCCACGGTCCGATCCGCCAGCGAACGAGACGCAGCGTTGGCAGTCCCACGGCGGCCGTCATGCGGCGAACCTGCCGATTGCGACCCTCCGTGATGGTCAGTTCGATCCAATGAGTCGGTACGCGCAAGCGATGTCGAATAGGCGGATTGCGGGGCCATAGGTCGGACGGCTCCGCAGGCATCAAACGAGCGTCCGCCGGACGCGTGCGTCCATCGGAGAGCTTTACGCCGTGGCGGAGTGATTCCAGGGCTGTGGTGTTCGGAGTGCCTTCCACCTGTGCCCAGTAGGTTTTTGGCAAGTGCGCGCGCGGTTGCGTGATTCGGGCCTGCAAAGGACCCTGGTCCGTCAGCAGAATGAGACCCTCGCTGTCAAAATCTAGACGTCCCGCGACGTGCAGACCCGGAGCGTGCGCATAATCGGCGAGCGTGGCGCGTCCCGCACGGTCAGTGAATTGACTGAGGACTCCATAGGGCTTGCTCAGAAGCAGGAGCGGCACGCGAAGAACCTTATATAAGTCATATATATAAAGATACTTAGTAATCAATGACTGCATCAGCGGAGAACGACGTTTGAAACTGAAGGCTGCTCCGGGTTCGCATTTCGCCGGGCCCATGTCGGATCGTTTCGATGAAATTCTGACGATCGAGGCTCAGGACTTCGTCGCGAGCCTCGCACGCCAATTTTCGAGCCGGGTCACCGACGTACTCGCGGCGCGTGCCGTGCGGCAGCGCCAGCTCGACGCCGGCGAGCTTCCCGATTTTCTGCCCGACACGCAGTCCATACGCGCAGCGGACTGGAAGATTGCCGGGATTCCGCGCGATCTGCTCGACCGGCGTGTGGAAATTACCGGACCGACGGAACGCAAGATGGTGATCAATGCACTCAATTCCGGCGCGCGTGTATTCATGGCGGACTGCGAGGACTCCCTGACGCCAACTTGGTACAACGTCATTCAGGGGCAGATCAATCTGCTTGACGCTGTCAGGCGCACGATCGGCTACGTATCGGCCGAAGGCAAAGAATATCGTCTGCACGAAAACCCGGCGGTGCTTCTGGTTCGCCCGCGTGGCTGGCATCTCCTCGAGAAGCACTGGTTGGTCGACAACGCGCAGGTCCCTGGCGCGCTGGTCGACTTTGGCCTTTATCTTTTTCACAACGCCAAAGAGCTGAAGGCACGAGGAACCGGGCCTTATTTCTACCTGCCAAAGCTCGAAAGTCACCGCGAGGCGCGTCTTTGGGCCGATATATTTCGCGCGGCAGAACGGCAGCTCGGTCTTGCCCAGGGCACGATCAAGGTCACAGTGCTCATCGAGACCGTTCTTGCCGCTTTCGAGATGGACGAGATCCTGTACGAGCTCACGGACTACATCGTCGGACTCAACTGCGGCCGCTGGGATTACATTTTCAGCTTCATCAAGAAATTCAGTCATCGACCGGATTTCGTGCTGCCGGACCGTCAGCAGGTGACGATGACGAGCCATTTTCTGCGCTCGTACTCGCTGCTGGTCATCAAGACCTGTCATCGACGCGGTGCCTTTGCAATCGGCGGCATGGCAGCCCAGATTCCCATCAAGAACGACCCGGTCGCCAACGAGGAAGCGCTCTCGAAGGTGCGCGCCGACAAAGAGCGCGAAGCGACCGACGGACATGACGGAACCTGGGTTGCCCATCCCGGCCTCGTACCGATCGCCATGGAAATCTTCAATCGCCATGTTCCAGGTGCGAATCAGCTCGAGCGCCTGCGGCCGGACGTTGTGGTAACCGCGAAGGATCTGCTGACCGTGCCACAAGGCAAAATCAGTGAAGCTGGGCTACGCAACAACATTAGCGTGGCCGTGCAGTACATGGCCGCCTGGCTTGGTGGCAATGGCTGTGTCCCCATCAACAATTTGATGGAAGACGCAGCGACCGCGGAAATATCGCGCGCGCAGTTGTGGCAATGGGTACATCACGCCGCCGGTGTTCTGGACGATGGCCGGCGCGTGACGCTGGAGCTCGTGCGCGCTTTCATGGGCGAAGAGCTGAAGCGCTTGCGTGACAAGCTTGGCGACGCACAGTTTGGAAGCGGCCACTACGAGCATGCGGCCCGCCTCGTCGATGAGCTGACCGCGCGCGCAGAGTTTTCGACATTCCTCACACTCGCCGCGTATCGCGAGATCGACTGACCGTCGCACCGTATAATCGCTACAGTAAATGGGAGACCAATGATGTCGGATGAGGCGCGCAGGATTCAGGAGGACTGGAAGACCAATCCACGGTGGCGCGGAGTCACACGGCCATACCAGGCCGCTGACGTGCTTCGATTGCGCGGCAGCGTCGCCATCGAGTACACGCTGGCGCGACTCGGCGCTGAAAAACTCTGGCGGTATGTGCACGAGAAGCCGTTCGTCAACGCGCTCGGCGCGCTCACCGGCAATCAGGCAATGCAGCAGGTCAGGGCAGGCCTCGATGCAATCTATCTGTCGGGCTGGCAGGTCGCGGGCGACGCCAATCTCGCCGCGCAGATGTATCCCGACCAGTCCCTCTACCCGGCAGATTCGGTTCCCGCGGTGGTCAAGCGCATCAACAACAGCCTGCAGCGCGCGGATCAGATCGACTGCACCGAAGGCAAGCGCGATGTCGACTGGTTCAAGCCGATCGTCGCCGACGCGGAGGCTGGTTTCGGCGGTGTGCTGAACGCCTTCGAACTAATGAAGGCGATGATCGATGCGGGCGCTGCTGGCGTGCATTTTGAAGATCAACTCTCGTCGGCGAAGAAGTGCGGCCACATGGGCGGCAAGGTACTCGTGCCGACGCAGGAAGCGATCTCCAAACTGGTTGCGGCGCGCCTTGCGGCGGACATTTGCGGCGTGCCTACCGTGCTCGTTGCGCGGACGGACGCGGAATCGGCAAACCTGCTCACGGCGGATGTCGATGAGCGCGACCGCCCCTTCATCGAGAAGCGTGAGCGCACTGCCGAGGGATTCTTCTATGTGAACGCCGGAACGGCATCGGCGATCGCTCGCGGCGTCGCCTATGCGCCGTACGCGGATCTCGTCTGGTGCGAGACCGCTGTACCTGACCTGGAGCAAGCGCGCACGTTTGCAGAGGGCGTGCACCGGCAATTTCCGGGAAAGCTGCTGGCCTACAACTGCTCGCCGTCGTTCAACTGGAAGAAGAAGCTCGACGACGCGACCATCGGCCGATTTCAGCGGGAACTCGGCGCGATGGGCTACAAGTTTCAGTTCGTGACGCTCGCCGGGTTTCATGCGCTCAATTTCAGCATGTTCGAGCTGGCACGCGGCTACCGTGAAACGCAGATGAGCGCCTACGTCTCGCTGCAGCAGGCAGAGTTCGCAGCTGAGGCGCGCGGCTACACGGCGACGAAACATCAGCGCGAGGTCGGTGCGGGTTATTTCGATGATGTAACCCAGGTCATCACGTCGGGCACCTCTTCGATCACGGCACTCACGGGCTCGACGGAAGAGGCTCAGTTCCACGGCAAGAAGAGCTGACACTTCGCGGAGCAAGCCATGACGGAGACTGGCGGCGCCACACGCTTTGACGCCAAGGCGTTTGTGAAGTCGTTGCCGGCCCGGCCGGGTGTCTACCGGATGCTGAACGATGCGCGCGAAATCCTCTATGTGGGCAAAGCGCGGAGTCTGCGCGATCGCGTCGGCAGCTACTTCCACACAAGCAGCATCGCTCCGAAGGTGCAGGCGCTGATGACTCAGGTGACGGATATTGAAGTCACCGTCACGAATTCGGAAATCGAAGCGCTGCTTCTCGAATACAACCTCATCAAGGAGCACAAGCCGCGATACAACGTGCTGATGCGGGATGACAAGAGCTTCCCGTATCTACATCTCGATACGCGACACGCCTACCCGCGCATCGCCTACTACCGTGGCCCGATCGGCGTTGCGGGCCGACTCTTTGGTCCTTATCCGAACGCGTTCGCCGCACGCGACACCCTCAATCATCTGCAAAAACTCTTTCGCCTGCGCCCCTGCGAGGATTCCTATTTCTCGAACCGGTCACGGCCGTGCCTGCAATACCAGATCGGGCGTTGCTCGGGGCCTTGCGTTGGCCTGATATCGGCCGAGGACTACGCAAGCGAGGTGCGCACGGCCGTCAAGGTCCTGGAGGGACGCAACGACGAAGTGAATGCCGATCTCGCGCGCCGCATGGAAAGCGCTGCGGCGGCTCTCGAGTATGAAAAGGCGGCTGGCTTGCGCGACCAGCTGGCGCGCCTGCAGGAAGTCCAGGCAGAGCAGATCGTCACTTCGGCACGTGGGGAGGATGCGGATGCCGTCGGCATCGCGAGCGAACGGGGCCAGCATTGCGTCGCCATTCTTTTCGTGCGAGCCGGCCGCAATCTCGGCACAGTGAATTTCTTTCCCAAAGCGCCTCTCGGCGATTCGACGGATGTGCTGTGTTCGTTTGCCGAGCAGTACTACCTGGCTCACGATCCACCGCGCCGAATCATCGTGAGCAGCGGGGCGGCGCGGCTCGCGCCACTTGCCGAAACACTGAGCGCACAGCACTCCCGCAAGGTGGAGATCACTGGGGGAGGCCGCGGCCTCGGCGCCCGCTGGCGCAAGATGTCGGACGAAAACGCCGCCCAGGCCCTCAGAATGCGCCTGACAAGCATTGCGGGGCTCGATGCCCAGTTCACGGCGCTCGCCGACGCGTTGCAATTACCCGAGGAGCCGCAGCGCCTCGAGTGTTTCGACATCAG
>JBGPLJ010000078.1:0-12552 GCA_041486385.1 Steroidobacteraceae bacterium | reverse complement strand
CGCTGTCGAGGTACTTCAGTTTCTCGCGCGCCCGCTGCTGAATCTTTCCATCGAGTCCCTTGACGAACTCACCGCGAAAGACCGCTTCCGTATCCTTGGTTCTGAACGTCCGGATCACGGCCCAATACTAACGGGAAGCGTTATTAACGTAAAGCGTTAATAGTGCGCGCGAAGTCACGAAAAGCGAGTCCCGACCTATACGTAAACGACGTAGTGCTCTCTATATATAAGAGTGACTTGGCTCTCTGCGGTGATCACCGGTGACCATAGACATAGGTTACGTGCTCTTGCGTGACCAAATTTGCGTGCCCATGCGTGCCCAAGAGCCTCGAAAGGCTCGCAGGTGAATCACGTAACTAATTGATCTAACTGGTCGGGGTGACAGGATTTGAACCTGCGACCTATACGTCCCGAACGTAGCGCTCTACCAGGCTGAGCTACACCCCGAATCGCCTGAAATCGTCTGTCCCCGGGAGGGGCGCGCAGTGTACTGAAGCCCCCCGAATGCATCAAATCGCCTTGGCGGAGGACTAGGGCCGAATGACGATCTTCCCGAAGAAACTGCCCGATTCCATGAGGTCGTACGCCGCCTTTGCATCCGGCATTTCGAAGACCTTATCGATGATTGGATGCAGCTGGTGCTTGGCGATGAACGCGTTCATGGCCTCGAAGTCGGCGCGCGATCCGACATAGATGCCGCTCACCGTGGCATTGCGTCCCATGAGGGCTAAAGCGGGCACGTCGCCGCCGAATCCGCCAAGTCCGCCGATGAGCGAAATATTGGCGCCGGAACCGATGCTGGCGAGCGCATGCGGCAGCGAGTCTTTTCCGCCGACTTCGAGCACCTGCTGTACGCCCATGCCGCCGGTGATTGCGAGCACCGACTTCTCCCAATCGGGCGTCGTCTTGTAGTTGACTGTGCCGATCGCGCCGAGCTTCTTCGCGCGTTCGAGCTTCGCGTCACTTGAACTCGTGATGATGGGTTTCGCGCCGGCCGCGACGGCGAATTGCAGACCGAGAATTGACACGCCGCCCGTGCCTTCAAGCAATACGTAATCGCCGGCCTGCATGTGGCCGCGTGTGACGAGACCATTCCAGGCGGTGACGCCGGCACAGGGAAGCGTCGCGCCTTCCTCAAATGACAGATGCTTCGGCAGCGCCACGAGACCCTGTTCGTTGAGCGTCACGTATTGCGCAAGCATGCCGTCGAGTGCGCCACCGAGCGCCGACATGGGAACGTTCGGGCCGGGGCTGCCACTCAACCAGTCCTGGAAGAAGATCGCCGCCACATGATCGCCAACGTGAAAGCGCGTCACGCCCTTGCCGATGGCCGCCACTTCACCGGCACCGTCCGAGAGCGGCACGATGTTGTCGCGCTTGCCCATCGGGTACTGGCCTTTGATGATGAAAATATCGCGGCGATTGAGCGAAGCCGCGCGCACACGCACGAGCACTTCGTGCGCGCCCGGCTGGCGGACCGGTGCGTCCACGAGCTTGAGTGCGTAGCCCTCCGCTCCAGCGCTCGCGAGCTGATACTGCTTCTGCGTCGTCGGCACCGCGGCAGCGTGTGCAAACGTGAGCGCGCAACTGGCCGCGCAGCCGGCAATGATCCCAACTAACCTGAATTGGATTTTGTTTTGCATGATGGGTTACTTCTGCAGGTAGATCTGGCCCTGCTTCATCACGAATACAGGGTGTTCCGTGGCGTGGATGTTCTCAATGACATTGCCCGGCACGGCGACGACATCCGCCGATTTTCCCGCTTCCAGTGTTCCGGTCTCGCCGTCGACGCCGAGAAGTCGGGCAGCATCACGCGTGCCTGATTCCAGCGCCGCCGCTGGCTGCATGCCGAGGTCCGTCATCAGGCTGAATTCGAGCGCGTTCATGCCATGCGGATAGACGCCTGCATCGGTGCCAAAGGCGATGTTCACACCAACGCGCAGCGCCGTCTTGAACATTTCCGCGTGCACGGGCCCCACGGCGCGCGCCTTCGCGGCGATCTGCGGAGGGTAGGTATCGGCCATCTTGCCGACCCAATACGCCGCGAGACGTGTGGGGACGAGCCATACACCCTTCTTCTTCATGAGCTTCAGCGTGTCTTCGGTCAGGAAGGTGCCGTGTTCGATCGAGTCAACGCCCGCTTCGATGGCGAGTCGGGCCGCGGCATCGCCGTGGCAATGCGCCGCCACTTTTCGCTTCCACCGATGCGCTTCGCCCACGATGGCGGCGAGTTCTTCTGGAGTGAGCTGCGGCACGTCTACGGGATCGGCCTCCGAGAGCACACCGCCCGACGCGCAGATCTTGATGACATCGGCGCCCCATTTCATCTGGTCGCGCACGGCCTCGCGGCAGGAGTCGGCGCTATTGCACACGCCTTCAATCGGGCCGACGGGCGCCCGGCGATCGGGCGGGTAGGGCGCCTGATCGCAATGTCCGCCGGTCACGCCAATCGCGTGTATCGCGGTGAGTATGTGCGGCCCTTCGGTCACGCCGGCGTTGATCGCGTTGCGCAGGCCCACGTCAACCCAATCGTCGGCGCCCACGTTGCGCACCGTCGTGAATCCGGCCTCCAATGTGCGGCGCGCGTACATCGCGGCGTACTGAGCCTGCTCGGCGGGAAAACGGAACGCCTCTTTGTAGAACTCGAGAAAGTAGTTCTGCTGGAATTCCATGGTGAGGTGCGTGTGCGCGTCGATGAAGCCGGGCAGCAACGTGGCATCGCCAAGATCGATAACGCGCGCGCCGGCGGGTGCTGCGTTGCTGACGGAGAGGATCTTCGTGCCCTGCACGACCACCACGACGTTCGATTTAAGGCTCCCATCAACCCCATCGAATACGTGGGCGGCTTTGAGCGCGACGATTTCCGGGTTGGCCGGCTGATCGGCCAGGGCAGGTGCCGCGAGGCATATCGCAGCGAGCACGGGCACAAGTGATTTCATGTGAAGTCCTTGAACTTATTTTGCGCGACTGGAGCGAGGCGCAGTTTAGGGCAGGTGGCAACTGAGTTGCCAGCGAGACGGGATCGCAGCCGTTGCGCGGACCACTCCATCTATCTCAATACGTTCGGGTTACCGCGAACCGTGCCAATGCGCTCAGCGCACGCCGATACGGCGTGTCCGCGAGCCCGCCGAGCGCCTCGAGCGCGAGTTCGGATTCGCGTTGTGCAAGCAGCGCCGTGTATTTGAGGCCCCCGCTTGACTCGATCGCCTCGGTGATGGCATCCAGCCGCTCGAGGCCGCCGTGCCCGATGGCTTCGCGTATCAAGGCCTGTTGCACAGGTGTGCCGGCCCGCAGCGCATATATAAGAGGGAGTGTCGGCTTGCCTTCGGCGAGGTCATCGCCCAGGTTTTTGCCGAGATCGTCGGGAAGCGCACGGTAATCGAGATAGTCATCGACCAGCTGAAATGCCGTGCCGACGTGGCGGCCGTACGCGACGAGACTCGCCTCCTGCTTGCTCGAAACGTCCGCGAGGATGCCGGCGATTTGCGCGCCCGCTTCAAACAGTTTCGCGGTCTTGCGATAGATCACCTGGAAGTAGTTCTCTTCCGACGTTTCCGGATCGTGCGCATTCATCAGCTGCAGCACTTCGCCCTCGGCGATCGTGTTGGTGGCGTTCGCCATCACATCCATCACACGGAGCGACCCAAGCGTCACCATCATCTGAAATGCGCGCGAGTAGAGGAAATCGCCCACCAGCACGCTCGCCTGATTGCCGAAGACTTCGTTCGCCGTGTCGCGTCCACGGCGCTTGGCAGAGCCATCGACAACGTCGTCGTGCAACAGGGTGGCGGTGTGGATGAATTCGATGAGTGCGGCGGCGTCGATATGGCGCTCGCCCTGGTAACCGCAGGCGCGTGCGGTGAGGAGCACGAGCAGCGGCCGCAGGCGCTTGCCGCCCGCGTGGATCAGATAGTTCGAGACCTGGCCGACGAGCGCGACGTCGCTCGAAAGCTGGTCTGCAATGCGGGCGTCTACCGCATCGAAGTCCGCGCCGATCAGAGTCTTGATTTCATCGAGCGTCACGCGCCCTAGATTATCACCAAGACTAGGAATCAGCGGCTCAAGGAATAGCGTCGAAGCTCGGGACGAGGGTCGGCGTGGGCGTGCCGCCCGTGCCGATGGCCGTGTTGCCCAGCTGTTTGCCGGTGTTGTCGCCCCACGCATAGAGGCTCCCGTCGGCTGTGATTGCCGTCGAGAACGCCTTGCCGCCCGTCGCCACGGTCGATGTATTCGCGAGCACACTTGCCGGTGTGAATAAATTGCGAGCGGTCGTCGTGCCGTCACCCAGCGAGCCAATTTCGTTTGCGCCCGCGCCGCGCAGGATTCCGTCGCTCCCGACCGCCAGCAGCAGGCGGTCGCCGGCCGCGGCGTCAACGACGTCCGCGATGACACCGGTGGGCGTGGGCACGTCGCCGCTCGAGGCTGCGCCAAGTCCCATCTGTGTGTCCGAGTTTTCGCCCCAGGCCAGCAAGACGCGATGGTTTGTAATCGCCATCGACATGTCGCCGCCGGCGCGAATGCTCGCGACATCGGTGGCACCGGTCGGCACGGGCACGCGGCTCAGCTTGAAGCCGCCGTTGCCCAGCTGGCCGCTGCTGTTCGAGCCCCACGCAACCACGGTGCCGTCAAGCAGCAGCGCAAGCGTGTGATCTCTGCCGGCCGCCACCTGCTTGGCGTTGGTAACGCCAGGCACCGCAACGGGCAGCACCGCGACGAGCACGTCGCGTGAACCCGTGCCGAGTTCGCCGAGTGTATTGACTCCCCACGCGTACACGGTGCCGTCATCGAGGACGGCAACTGAGTAGTCATATCCGGCAGCGACCGATACCGCAGGTCGCGGCAGCACGACGAGGAACGGCGTCGTGCGCAGTGACTGGTCGCCGGTGCCGAGCTGACCCGAGGTATTGAGGCCCCACGTGTACACGCTGCCATCGAGGAGTCGCGCGATCACGTGATCTTCGCCCGCGGAGATCTCGACCGCCTGCGACCCCGCGGGCAGATTCGCCTGCGACGGGGCCTCGGTGCCCACTGCGGTGGCGCCGTTGCCGCGCTCGCCAAAGGAATTGTCGCCAAAGGCAAAGATCGTTCCGTCGGATTTCAGCACGGCTATGAAGCTCGCCGCTGCATTCGTCGCTTTCGAGGCGACCACTTGAGCCGCGAATGCCGGCGGCGGCGCGTTCGCAAGCGATACGACGGTCAAGGTGGCATCGGCGCTGGTGACCGTACCCGCAGCACTGGTGACTACCACGGAATAAGTCGCGCCGCTGTCAGTGAGCGCAGTTGCCGGCGTGGTATAGACGGATGACGTCGCGCCGGTGATGTCGGTGCCGTTGCGGCGCCACTGGTAAACCAGATTGCCACCGGTCGCGACCACACTGAAGATCGCGGGTTGCCCGACATTGACTGTCTGACTCGCGGGCGGTGTCACGATCGCCGCCGCGGCGAGAACGGTCAGCGTCGCGGGCCCGCTGGTGACCCTGCCGGATCCGTTAGCGACGTCCGCCGTGAATACGGCGCCATCGTCGGCCGCGACCGTTGCGGCGGTCGTGTAAGTCGCGGCCGTTGCACCGGTGATCGCGATGTCATCGCGATACCATTGATAGGCGAGCGACTGTCCGGCACCCACGACAGTGAAAGTTGCCGTTGCTCCAACCGCAACTGCGATGTCTTGCGGGTTGGTCGTGATCGTCGGTGCCGGGTAGACGGTCAGGGTGGCCTCGGCACTCGTTACCGTTCCTTTGGAGTTGCTGATCACCACCGAGAATTTCGTGCCGTCATCCGCTGCGGTGACGGCAGGGGTCAGATAGCTCGCATCCGTCGCCGCAAGGGCGATGTCCACACCCGCGCGCTTCCATTGGTAGGTGAGCGGTGCCTTGCCCTTTGCGCCGACAAAAAATCGCGCGCCCTGGCCGAGAAATGTGGCCGCCCCTGCTGGCTGCTGCGTAATGGTCGGCGCACTGTCCGCGCCCCCGAAGAAGCAGCCCGCGAGGCCAAGCGACACTCCAGCGACTGCAGTGCCTGCCGCCAGCATCGCTATTAGTCGTGCTGCGGGACGGACGCGTGGACGATGGAGAGTCGCAACCGAGCTTGGTGTGGTCATTAGCAATGTCTTTTTCTAGTTGGCCGGCGAGCCCTGCACTGGCCGCGCAGCGATGGGGATTCGACCCGGCAAAAGTCCAAAGTTCCTTCGCGGACCCGAGTTTGCAAGGCTCGAGTTGAGGGTCCGCCGTCTGTCGGCGGCGCGTAGAATACCCTGAAGTCAGCTGTTGGCGGGCCGTTCTTGCCGCGCCGCTTCGAGGCTTTGGATGACCCCTGTGGATGCCGTTTGACCCCCCGGGGACGGCCCCGTAGAATGGCGCGCCTTTTGGGGGCAACCCCTCAATTTTTCTGGAGAATTCAAATGTTTGCGGTGATAGCCACCGGCGGTAAACAGTACCGCGTGGAAGAGGGCAGTGTCCTTCGCATCGAGAAGCTCGAAGCGGATGCTGGAGCTTCCGTCGAGTTTGATCGTGTGCTCGTGGTCGGTGAGGGCGCGAGCGTCAAGATCGGTGCGCCCTACATCAGTGGTGGCAAGGTCACCGCAACGGTTCAGGCGAATGGCAAGGCGGACAAGGTCCGCATCGTCAAATTCAAGCGCCGCGCCCATTACATGCGCAACAAGGGCCACCGTCAGCGCTTCACTGAAGTGAAGATCACCAAGATCGTGGGATAAGAGAGCCATGGCACATAAAAAAGCAGGCGGCAGTACTCGCAACGGCCGCGATTCGGAGAGCAAGCGGTTAGGCGTGAAGCGCTTCGGCGGGCAGGCGGTGCTCGCTGGCAACATTCTCGTGCGCCAGCGCGGCACGGAATGGCACCCTGGCCAGAACGTTGGCATGGGCCGCGACCACACCTTGTTCGCGAAAGTCACCGGCAAAGTTGAATTCAAGGTGCGCGGCAAAGATAAGCGCACGTTCATCAGCGTGCTGCCCGTCGAGGCCTGAAGGCCCGACAAGTGCCCGATGATAGGGTCCGATGATTGGGCCCGACGATCGGGCGAGAGTACGTGAGGATTGCACGGGAGCGGCGCTGCCATTGCAGCGCCGTTTTCATTTGGAGCGCCCGCCACAACTGCGGGGCTCCTCCATAGGACGGTGCGGACAAGACCCATGAAGTTCGTCGACGAATCGGTATTGAACGTTCGCGCCGGTAGCGGCGGCCGCGGCGCCGTGAGCTTTCGCCGTGAAAAATCTGTGCCGTTTGGCGGTCCCGACGGCGGAGACGGCGGCCACGGCGGGAGCGTCTACCTGCGCGCCCAGGAGGGCATCAATACGCTCGCCGACTTCCGCATCGTCCGTACCTACAAGGCGGATCATGGACAGCCAGGCAGTGGCAACAACTGCACGGGTCGCTCAGGCGAGGATCTCTATATTCCCGTACCCACGGGCACGGTGATTCAGGATGAAGAAACGCAGGAGATCCTCGGCGACCTGAAGGACGCGGGGCAAACGCTGCTGGTCGCCAGCGGCGGCAAGGGCGGCTGGGGTAATACGAAGTTCAAGTCGAGCACCAATCGAGCGCCGCGTAAGTCGGGAACCGGTCTGCCGGGCGAGCAGCGCTCGCTCAAGCTGGAACTGAAGGTGCTGGCCGACGTCGGGCTCCTGGGCCTGCCGAATGCCGGCAAATCCACATTGATCCGTGCCGTCTCCGCCGCACGCCCGAAGGTTGCCGACTACCCATTCACGACCTTGCATCCGAATCTCGGTGTCGTGAGCGTGGGCGAGCACCGCAGCTTCGTGATGGCGGACATTCCCGGTCTCATCGAGGGCGCGGCCGCAGGCGCAGGCCTCGGCATTCGCTTTCTGAAACACCTGCAGCGAACGCGCGTGCTGCTGCACATCATCGACATCGCGCCGCCGGATCCGGACGCCGATCCGGTGGTCGATGCGCGGGCGATCGCGAAAGAGGTCAAGAATTTCAGCGCCGAGCTCGCCACTCGCGAACGCTGGCTGGTGCTGAACAAGCTCGATCTGCTGGACGAGAAGGAAGGCCCGAGCCGCTGCAAGGAAATCGTGCGGCGCTTGCGCTGGAAGGGACCGGTGTTTCAGATTTCCGCGGCAACCGGCAAGGGGACTCGCGAGCTCTGCGCTCGCCTGATGGATCGCCTGGAAGTACTGGCCGCCGCAGCTCGTGAAGCGGAAGCTGCTGCTGCTGCTACTTCAGACCCTTGAGGCCGTGAGCGAGACGACTTTTATGCCGCGCGGCCTTGTTCTTATGGATCATGCCCTTGGTGACCATCGAGTCGATCACCGGCACTGCGGTCTTGTAGGCTGTCTGGGCGACGTCTTTCTTGCCGCTCGCAATCGCCGCAGTCACATCGCGAAGCGCCGAGCGCAGCCGGGACCGCATCACGACATTGCGGGCGCGGCGCACCACAGCCTGGCGCGCGGCCTTTTCAGCGGATTTCGTATTGGCCAAAGTCGACTCCTAACTACGCCACACGCTCGGGCGGTGGCTCAAAAGGGCGCGTAGTGTGCTGACGGGGCGGCGAATTGTCAATGCGACCGAAAGGCTCCGATGCACGCGTAAGTGCCCGGGAACTGGCGTATTTCCGCTATAGTGCGGTCGCATGGCAGCCGCCCTTTCCCTGGCTCCCCGCAGCGCTGATTCATGAGTGTCTTCCGCAATACGGGCGTCGTCGGTTCAATGACGCTCATCTCGCGCGTGCTGGGATTCGTGCGCGAGATCCTGCTCGCCAAGGTTTTCGGGGCGACGGGCGGCATGGATGCGTTTCTCGTCGCGCTGATGATCCCGAACTTCGGTCGCCGGATGTTCGCCGAGGGCGCTTTCTCGCAGGCCTTCGTGCCGGTCTTCACGGCGACCAAGACCACGGGCACACATGCCGAAGCGCGCGACCTCGTGGCGGTGGTCCTCGGGACGCTGGGCGGCTTTCTCAGCGTCGTCACGCTCATCGGGTGCTTCGCCGCGCCGGTTCTGGTTTGGCTCTTTGCCTCGGGCTTCGCGACCGACCCGCAGAAGAGTGCGCTGGCAGCCGAACTGCTCCGCTGGACCTTTCCCTATCTGATGTTCATCTCGCTGACGTCGCTCGCGGGCGGCGTCCTGAATGCGTACGGCCGTTTCGCCGTACCAGCATTCACGCCGGTGATATTGAACGTGTGTTTGATCGCGACGATGTATATCAACGCGAACTCAGTACAGGTGCTTGCTTACGCGGTGTTCGCGGCCGGCATACTGCAGTTCGCCTTCCAATTGCCTTCAATGAAGCTGCTCGATCTCCTGCCGCGGCCGCGCTGGGCCTGGGGCGATCCCCGCGTGCGCCGCATTGTCGGCCTCATGGTGCCGGTGCTGATCGGTTCATCGATCGCACAGGTGAGCCTCCTGCTCAACACGAATCTGTCGACGTATCTCGGGGATGGCCGGGTGAGCTGGCTCTACTACGCCAATCGTCTGATGGAGTTTCCGCTCGGGATCTTCAGCATTGCCATGGGCACGGCCATCCTGCCGGCGCTTTCGGCACATCATGCGACGCGTTCCACCGATCAGTTCTCTGCGACGCTCGACAGCAGTCTGCGCGCCCTTCTGATCATCGGATTGCCCGCCGCCGCGGGCCTGGTCCTGCTCGCCGGGCCACTCGTCGCAACCGTCTATGGGCACGGGCGCTTCACGGCGGAAGACGTGCGCATGACGACGTACGCGTTGTGGGCATACGGCGTCGGCTTCATCGGATTTTCGCTGGTGCGAGTGCTGGTGCCGGGCTTCTATGCGCGACACGAGATGAAGCTCCCGGTGCGCTTCGCGATCATCAGCTTGATCGTCGGCATGGCGGTGAGCCTGGGTCTGTTCGCGATCCATCACTTCGTCCAGTTTCAGGCGGCGCACGTGGTGCTTGCCGCGTCCACCTCGCTTACCGCCTGTCTGAATGCGGGCTTGCTGTTCCGTCGCCTGCGGCGCGATGGCATCTACCGGGCCGAGCCCGGCTGGGGAATCTTCGCCTTGCGCGTGGGTGCCGCGACTGCCGCGATGGCCATTGTTGTCGTGATGTATGCCGGACCCTTACCCCAATGGCTCGCGCTTGGTGGCATGCAGCGGGGGGTGCGAATCGTCTGCGTGATCCTGGCCGCGATGGGTGCCTATGGCGGCGTGCTGCTTGCGCTCGGTGTGCGCTGGCAGCATCTGCGGACGCGCTAGCGGCCGCTTTCCCCTATAATTCAGCGCACTTCCGCTTGCAGGGTCTCATGGAACTCATCCGTGGATTGCACAACCTCCGCGCGCGTCATCGTGGCTGCGTAGCGACTGTCGGGACGTTCGACGGGGTTCACCTCGGGCACCAGGACATCTTGCGGCGCCTGAGCGCGCACGCTGCTCGCCTGCGGCTGCCCTCGACGGTTGTGTCCTTCGAACCGATGCCGCGCGAATTCATCGAGCCGACGCGCGCGCCGCCGCGTCTCACGCGCTTGCGCGACAAGTTCGGAATTCTGGCGAGCCTCGGGCTCGACCGCTTTCTCGTGCTGCGCTTCGACGCCGAGTTGCAGGCGATGACCGCTGCGCAGTTCGCCCAGGGTTTGCTCAATGAGGAGCTGGGCGCGCGGCAGCTTGTGGTCGGGCATGATTTTCGATTTGGCGCCGGAGGCGAGGCAACGGCGGGCTCACTCGAGCGGTCGGGGCGCGAGCAGGGCTTCGCCGTTGAGATCGTGCCGCCAGTGACGCTCTTCGACGAGCGCGTGAGCAGCACGAGTGTGCGGGAGGCTCTGGCCGGCGGCGAACTCGACCGCGCAAAGAATCTGTTGGGTCGCCGCTATCACGCAACTGGCCGCGTCGTGCGCGGTGAGCAGCTCGGGCGCACTCTTGGATTCGCAACGGCCAATCTGCGCCTGCGATGGAGCTTTCCGCTCTGGGGAATATTCGCCGTGTTGGCCGCCCGCGATGGGCGCCCCGCGTTGCCGGGCGTTGCCAGCGTAGGCACGCGTCCGACAGTTGGTGGCCAGGAGCCAGTGCTCGAGGTGCACCTCTTCGACGTGGCGGAGGAATTCTACGGCGAGCACCTGCGCGTCGAGTTCGTGGCGAAGCTGCGCGAAGAGCGCATGTTTCCAAATCTTCAGGACATGGTGGTGCAGATGCACGAGGATGCGCGCCAGGCCAAGACGGCATTGGCCAAAGCGGGAATGACAATGGCGGCGCACGCCGCGGCGAGACCTCAGTGACGACACGCGACTACAAAGACACGATTCATCTGCCGCAGACCGATTTTCCGATGAGAGCGGATCTCGCGCGCCGCGAACCCGACATGCTCGCCTGGTGGCAGAGCGAGGACATTCACGGCAAATTGCGCGCGGCGGCCAGGGGCCGGCCCAAGTTCGTGCTGCTCGATGGCCCGCCATACGCAAACGGCGCCATTCACATCGGTCATGCCGTCAACAAGGTGCTGAAGGACATCGTTGTGAAGTCACGCACGATGGACGGGTACGACGCCCCGTATGTGCCGGGCTGGGATTGTCATGGCTTGCCCATCGAACACCAGATCGAAAAGAAATTCGGGCGTGTCGGCAACAAGCTCGATGCCAAAGCGTTTCGTGCCGCCTGCCGCAAGTTCGCCGAGGAACAGGTCGACGGCCAAAGACGCGATTTCCGCCGTCTCGGCGTGATGGGCGATTGGGAGCATCCCTACAAGACCATGCTGCCGCGCTACGAAGCGGAGCAGTTGCGCGCGTTCGCGGCGATCATCGGCAATGGGCACCTCTACAAGGGCCATAAGCCGGTCCATTGGTGTCTCGATTGCCGTTCCGCGCTCGCGGAAGCGGAGGTTGAGTACGAAGAGCGAACGGACCGAAGCGTCGATGTGCGCTTCGCGATCGCCGACCCGGAGGAATGGGAGCGTCGTCTCAAGCTGCCGGCGCAGCGGCTGTTGCCGCTCAGTGCTGTCATCTGGACGACTACGCCGTGGACGCTGCCCGCGAATCGCGCCATCGCCGTGCATCCAGACTATGACTATTCCATCGTCGAATACCGCGCTGCGCCGACGGATCCGGTTGCGCATCTGCTGCTGGCGACGGATCTGGTCGATGCCGTGATGGCGCGCGCAGGCATCACTGGGTGGAAGAACGTCCACAAACTCAAGGGTGCGGATCTCGAGAATCTTCGAGTCACGCATCCATTCAACACCGGCGCCGCACACACGGTGCCGATCATCCTGGGTCAGCACGTGACGCTCGAAAGCGGCACAGGGCTCGTGCACACGGCGCCGGGCCATGGCCTCGACGACTACATCGTCGGCATGAAATATGGCCTCGAGATCGACAATCCCGTGGGTCCCGATGGCCGTTTTCTGGCGCGCGTGCCGCGATTCGGCGGGCAGAATGTCTTCGACGCGAACAACGGCATCGTCGAGTTACTGAAGACGCAGGGCGCGCTCCTGCATTCGCAGGAGTACACGCACAGCTATCCGCACTGCTGGCGTCACAAGTCGCCAGTGATCTTCCGCGCAACGCCGCAGTGGTTCATCAGCATGGAGCAGGCGGAACTCATAAAGTCGACGCTGCGGGAGATTCGCAAGGT
>JBGPLJ010000077.1:0-12553 GCA_041486385.1 Steroidobacteraceae bacterium | reverse complement strand
TGGTTGTTGGCACGGTGATCGATCCGGAGATGAGCAATCAGATCCGCGTCACCGTGGTGGCAACCGGTCTCGGCCGTCCGTCAGTCCGCGCGCAGCAGCCGGCACCGGCGGTCGCGCGGCCAGAGCCGCAGATGCGCGTCGTGCGTCGCACGCCGATGTCGTCGAGCGACTACACAGCGCTCGACAAACCGACGGTGCAGCGGCAGCGGGCAGTAGGTGATGGAATTCGCGCAGATGCCAGCGACGAGTCGCTGCTCGACATTCCGGCCTTTCTGCGCCGGCAGGCGGACTGATGTTTGGCACAACGCGCTATCGATAGCCCGGGGCGAGGGCAGGCTATTGCGCGGCTAGCATCGCGACCAACCGCGCCACTAAGGGCGCGGCTAACCGCACGAATTGCCGCGAGTTTTCGCCATGTGTTAGGGTAGCGCACCATTCGCGCCGGTCGCCCGCGCTGCGTGCGTGTGTGAGCCGCTCGGAACCCGAGCGCGACGAGACATTGATGCTGAATCAAAGAACGCTGAAGAACACCATCCGCGCCTCTGGCGTCGGTCTGCATACCGGCAAGAAAGTGCTCATGACCCTGCGCGCGGCGCCGCCGAACACGGGCATCGTGTTTCGTCGGGCCGATCTCGACGTGCCGGTCGATATTCGCGCGCACGCCGAGAACGTTGGCGAGACCGCGCTCGGGACGACTCTGGTGCGCGGCACGGCCAAGGTGTCGACTGTCGAGCATCTGTTGTCGGCTTTCGCCGGACTCGGGATCGACAACGCCATCGTAGAAGTGACCGCGCCCGAAGTACCGATCATGGATGGCAGCGCCGGGCCGTTCGTCTTTTTACTGCAGTCCGCGGGGATTGAAGAGCAGTCGACGCCCAAGCGCTTCATCCGCATCAAGCGCCGCGTGCGCGTCGAAGACGGCGACAAGTGGGCGGAGTTTCAGCCATTCGACGGCTTCAAGGTGAACTTCGAGATCGAGTTCGATCACCCGATGTTCAAGAAACGCACCCAGACCGCTTCGATGGATTTTTCGACGACGTCCTTCCTGAAGGAAGTGAGCCGTGCGCGCACGTTCGGCTTCATGCGCGATCTCGAAGGTCTGCGCGCGCGCAACCTGGCGCTTGGCGGCAACATGGACAATGCCATCGTGCTCGATGACTTCCGCGTGCTGAACGAAGACGGGCTGCGTTACGAAGACGAATTCGTGAAGCACAAGATTCTCGATGCAATTGGTGATCTCTATCTTCTCGGGCACAGCCTGATCGGTGAATTCAGCGGCTACAAATCGGGTCACGCGCTCAACAACAAGCTGCTGAGAACCTTGATCGCGGACAGTTCAGCCTGGGAAGAAGTCACGTTCGAGACGAGTGCCGACGCGCCGATTTCCTATGTCGCTGCGGCTGCCACGGCATAGAACGCGCGGTCCGATGCGGCTGTCCTGACTGCGGGCGAACGGCTCAGGAGGGCCTGCCCCGCGGCACCACGCGTACTTTCAGTTCACGAATTTCCTGCCCGACGAGCTCTGTCAGCGTCGCTTTGAGGGTGCCCGCCCGATAGCGCAGACGGGCGCACCACACCGAAGAGTCGACGAGCATCACAATTCCGCTATTGCAGTGCACAAGCCCTGTTACGTGAGCAGCCTCCTGGGGGGGCAATAGAGCCCGTACACGCTCCGCCAGCGCCGAAAATGAGCGGGCGCGAGCTTTCAGTTCCCCAAGCCTGGGGCTCGCCTGGCCGAGGATATCCGCAATCGTTTCTGGTCTCTGGATCACATTCGGGCGCTCGGATCGCATCGCAAAAGCGTGCAGAACCGCTTGTTTCGCGTTGGTTTTTTTTGCATAGTCCTAACCACTGTAAACGGCAAACTCACCGAAAGGTGGGGACGCAAAGCCACCGGTCTACGGCCAAGAGGCTATGACAGCGGGGTTGCCAGCATGGTATCGAAAAAAACTCTGATTCCCATATTGCTTCGGCGGCAAGAACAAGTCGCCCTTAAGGGCTGCCGAAACGCAAGACCATCGGATTGGGCTGTAGTTTCGCTTCGGGGGCGAGCTGCATGAATGTCATCATATTTGGTCGCCGCCATGGCCGTGTGCGGCAGCTCAATCTTGCGAGCCCTAAAGTCTGGGGTCTTGCGAGTATTGCCGTGGCTGGCGCAATCGCGCTCGCATTCACCGCAGGTAACTATTTTGGCTTTCACCGGGGGCTTGGCGCTCCCGCACAGCAATTGAGCGTCTGGTCGAATCAACTGAGCGCACAACAGGCGTCAATCGACGACACACGCCGCGTGCTGCAGGAACGCTTGAATTCCATCGCGGCACGCATTGGCCAGATGAATGCCCACGTCATTCGCCTGGATGCGCTCGGCCGCCGCCTCACGCAGATGGCGAAACTCGACAGTCGCGAATTCGATTTCGATCACGCGCCGGCACAGGGCGGTCCGGAGACGCCCGCGGACGGTGCGGGCCCGCAGATGCCGACACTTACCGCGATGATCGACGCGCTCGACAGCCAGCTGGCGCAGCGCGAGCAGCAGATGTCGGCGCTCGAACATGCGATTCTGACCCGCGATCTCGAGGAACAGATCCACCCGGAGGGCCGCCCGGTGCGGCTGGGCTACCTTTCGTCGTATTTTGGTGAGCGGACCGATCCGATCAACGGTTCGACGGCCTGGCACAAGGGCGTGGATTTCGCCTCGGTTGAAGGCACGGAGGTCACCGCGGTGGCCGCCGGAGTCGTCACTTGGTCGCGCGAACGCTTTGGCTATGGCCGCATGGTGGAGATCAATCACGGCAACGGCTACGTCACGCGCTACGCGCATAACGAGCGCAATCTGGTGACCGTCGGCGAGACTGTGCAAAAAGGTCAGGCGATCGCCCTCATGGGATCGACCGGCCGCGCCACCGGTCCAAACCTGCACTTCGAAGTGCTGGTCAACGGGCGGCAGGTCAATCCGCTCAGCTTCCTCGGCAATGCCCGCTAGAAGAGGCCCCCGGATCGAGAGATGTTGCTGAATTTGTTGCCACCCGGCCTTTCGGGGCGCGGGGCCTGGCGAATTCAGGAATGTCCCCAATTTCTTCCCCGCTTCGCGGTCTCTCCGTAGAATACGCGGCCTTTGGCCTCCTCCTGACCTGCCCGGTCGGGGTGAGGCTCTTTTAGTTTCAAGAGGTTGTACTGGTGTTCGCGCTGATTGCCAAAATTTTCGGCAGCCGCAATCAGCGGCTGCTCAAGGAGTACGCGGCGTATGTCGAGCGTGCCAACGGGTTCGGACCGAAGCTCAAGCAACTGAGCGACGCTGAGCTCGCCGCCAAGACGCAGGAGTTCCGTGTGCGCCTCGCTCAAGGCGCTACAGTCGACGATCTCCTGCCGGAGGCATTCGCGGTCGTGCGCGAAGCGGCGCAGCGCACGCTCAAGATGCGTCCCTTCGACGTGCAGCTCGTCGGCGGCATCGCCCTCCACCAAGGCAAGATCTCGGAAATGCGCACCGGCGAGGGCAAGACGCTGGTGGCGACCCTGCCCGCGTATCTCAATGCATTGCCTGGCAAGGGCGTGCACGTCGTTACCGTCAATGAGTACCTGGCCCAGCGCGACGCCGACTGGATGGGTCCGGTGTTTCGCTTCCTCGGCATGACGGTCGGCGTCATCAAGAATGGCCAGGCGGGCGATGAGAAGCGTGCCGCCTATGCGGCAGACATCACCTACGGCACCAACAATGAGTATGGCTTCGATTACCTGCGCGACAATCTTGCATTCCGTCTCGAGGAACGCGTGCAGCGCGGCGTCTTCTACGCGATCGTCGATGAAGTCGATTCGATCCTGATTGACGAAGCGCGAACGCCCCTGATCATTTCAGGTCCAGCCGAAGAGAGCACCGAACTTTACGTCAAGATCAACGCTCTCATTCCGCGCCTGACGGTGCAGAAGGAAGAGAACGGCCCCGGCGACTACGCGCTCGAGGAGAAGCATCGGCAGGCGCATCTCACGGAGGAGGGCCACGAGCACGTCGAGCGGCTCATGGTGGAAGGCGGGCTGCTGAGCGAAAGCGAGAGCCTTTACGATCCCGCCAATATCCGCCTGATGCATCACCTGAACGCGGCGCTGCGGTCCCACGCGATCTACAAGCGCGACGTCGAATACATCGTGCGGGGCGGCGAAGTCGTCATCGTCGACGAATTCACCGGCCGCACCATGCCCGGCCGCCGCTGGTCCGATGGCCTGCATCAGGCGATTGAAGCAAAGGAAGGCGTCAGCATCCGCGAAGAGAATCAGACGATCGCGTCCATCACGTTCCAGAACTACTTCCGCATGTACGGCAAGCTTGCCGGCATGACCGGCACGGCAGACACCGAGGCCTACGAATTCCAGCAGATCTACGGCCTCGAGGTCGTCGTCATTCCGACGCACCGGCCGATGGTCCGCAATGACATGGCCGATCTTGTCTACATGACGAAGAACGACAAGTTCACGGCGATCCTCGAGGACATCAAGGATTGCGTGGAGCGGGGGCAACCTGCGCTCGTCGGTACGACATCGATCGAGACTTCGGAGTATCTGGCGGGCTTGCTGGAGAAGCAGGGCATCCAGCACAACGTACTGAACGCCAAGCAGCACGCGCGCGAGGCTGAAGTCGTCATTCAGGCCGGACGGCCCGGGACGGTGACGATCGCCACCAACATGGCCGGCCGCGGCACGGACATCGTGCTCGGGGGCAATGTCGAAGCCGAAATCGCCCACATGGAGAACCTGGATGATGCCACGGCGGCGCGGCTGCGCGCGGAATGGCAGGAACGGCACGACCGGGTGCTGGGGGCCGGCGGCCTGCATATCGTCGGCACCGAACGTCATGAGTCACGCCGCATCGACAATCAGCTGCGCGGCCGATCAGGACGCCAGGGTGACCCCGGTTCAAGCCGCTTCTATCTCTCGCTCGAAGACAACCTGATGCGCATCTTCGGCGACCCCGCGCGCACCAAGGCGCTGCTGTCCCGGGTTGGCATGAAAGAGGGTGAAGTGATCGAGAGCCGCCTGCTGTCGCGGCAAATTGAAAAAGCGCAGCGCAAGGTGGAAGCGCACAACTTCGACATGCGCAAGCACCTGCTCGAATACGACGACGTCGCCAATGAGCAGCGCAAGGTTATCTATTCCCAACGCACGGAAATCATGGCGGCGGCGGACCTTGCGGAGGCCGTGCGCGATATCCGCACCGAGGTTGTGACGCTCCTCGTCGAGCAGTTCGTGCCGGCGAAGTCGCTCCCCGAGCAATGGGACCTGGAGGGACTCGCGGGTGCGGTGGAACGCGACTTCACCGTGCGGCTCGATCTCAAGGGCATGGGCGATGCACTGACTGATGAGAACGACGTCCGTAAAGTCGTCCTCACCGCGATCGAGAAGGATTACGAGGCCAAGGTGGCGAGTACCGGCGAACAGCTGATGCGCGCGATCGAAAAGCAGATCATGCTGCAGCAACTCGATCAGCACTGGCGCGAGCATCTCGCAGCCATGGACTATCTCCGACAGAGCATTCATTGGCGCTCGCTCGCTGGACGCAAGCCCGAGCAGGAGTACAAGCGCGAAGGCTTCGACCTCTTCTCCGCCATGCTCGACCGCATCAAGCATGAAGCCGTGTCGCTGCTATCGCGCATACAGATTCGCAGCCAACAGGAGATCGACCGCGAGGAGGAGGAGCGTCGCCGCCGCCTTGAACGCGCCATGAAGCTGCAGCACGCTGAGGCGCCGTCCGCGGTGGCGATCGATACGCCACCGGAACCGGGTCCGCAGTCCGCACCTGGCCCCGAGGTGAGTGCCGCGCCGTACGTTCGCGGCGATCGCAAAGTCGGCCGCAATGAACCCTGTCCGTGCGGATCGGGCAAGAAGTTCAAGCACTGTCACGGAACCCTGACCTAGTCCCGCACGGCGACGACGGTGAAGCGCGTGAGCTCGATCGAGATCGTCCGTGTAGTCGCCGGAATTCTGCGCAATGCGGCGGACTGCGTGTTGATCGCCCAGCGGCCGCCTGGCAAGCACATGGCAGGCCATTGGGAGTTTCCTGGCGGCAAACTGCACCACGGGGAATCGCCGGAGCAGGCGCTCAAGCGTGAGCTGCGCGAGGAACTCGGGGTCGATGCCGCTCAATTCGAACACGTCATGACGATTGATCACGCATACGCGGATCGCCGCGTGATCATGGAGACCTATTTGGTGCGCCGCTGCCGGGGCGAGCCGCGCGGCCGCGAAGGCCAGGCCATTCGCTGGTGCCCGATCGGCGAGCTTGCCGATGCCGCAATACTGCCGGCGGATCTGCCTATCGTCGCCGCTCTGCTGGCGGCGCACACGGATGCGACACCCTCTTGAGAAACAGACCTTGTGGGAGTGACGTCATGATGCAATTGCCTGCAACGCAACTGTCGATCATCCGGCGGATCCTCGCGTGCTCCTGCGCAACGCTTACTGCAGCCGCGCTTGCGGGCTGCGTAGGAAGTGGCTCGCAAGCCGCGATCGAGCAGGCGCGCGCGCCGGCTCCTCAACCGCTGTCGTATCCGGGTGCGCGACGCTCAGATCAGACGGACAATTATTTTGGCGAAAGCGTTGCGGACCCCTACCGCTGGATGGAAGACACGGCGTCGCCGGAGACCCATCAATGGGTGACTGCCGAGAACGAGCTGTCACGACACTATCTCGACGCAATTCCCGAACGCCCGCTCATCAAGCAGCGCCTCGACAAACTCTGGCACTACGAACATTACGACGTCCCGACGCGTGCGGGCGCTCGATATTTCTATCGCGGCAATGACGGCAAGCAGGATCAAAGCGTTCTCTACGTGACCGAGGGCCTCGGCGGCACGCCGCGTGTCCTCATTGATCCCAATCAGATGACCTCTGATCGGACCACGGCCGTCGCCGAGTACATTCCGAGTCCGGACGGCAAGCTGCTCGCATATTCCGTCTCGGAAAGCGGCTCCGACTGGCGTATCTGGCGCGTTCGCAAGGTCGACACCAATGAGGAGCTGCCCGATGTCGTGCGGCACTCGAAATTTGCGAATGTGGCCTGGGACAAGGCGGGTGGCGGTTTCTATTACCTCAATTATCCGATGCTTGCGGATGGATCCGGCGATGGCAACGCCCAGGCGAGCATCTACTATCATCGTCTGGGTGCCGCGCAGATCGACGATACGCACATCTATACGGTTGACGGGCATCCTACGCGCAATCCTTATCCGGCCATTTCCGACGACGGCCGCTATTTGATTCTTTCGATTGCGGATGCCGTCGTTGAAAACGCCGTGTACTACATCGATCTTGAGCAGCCGGGTGCTGGCGTCGTCAAACTCTTCGATCGCTGGGACGGCGTGTACAACGTCATTGGCAATGACGGACGCATCTTCTATCTATGGACGACGGCGGGCGCTCCGCTCGGCAAAGTGGTTGCGGTCGATCTTGATCGACCGGACCCGGCCAATTGGCGCGTGCTGGTCCGGCAAGGCAAGGAATCGATCGAAACAGCGAGCTTCATCGGCGGCGTGCTGGTTACTTCCTACCTGCACGATGCCCATGCAGTGGTGCGGCTCTACAACACCAAGGGCAAGCCAGCAGGCGCGGTAAAGCTGCCGGGCACTGGCACGGTCGAAAACTTCCTGGGCCGCGGCGATCGCAATGAAGCGTTCTTCCAGTACTCGGATATCTTCACGCCGGAGTCGATCTATCGCCTCGAACCCGCCGGCAACAAGCTGACGGTCTTTCGCAAGCCGTCGGTTGCCCTCGATCCGGCGCGCTATGTCACGGAGCAGGTCTTCTACAGGAGCAAGGATGGCACCCGCGTGCCGATGTTCATCACGCATCAGCGGGGTCTGAAGCGCGACGGTTCGAACGCGGTACTCCTGTATGGCTACGGCGGCTTCGCGCTTGCCGAATCGCCGCGCTATCGCCCGCACATGGCGGGTTGGCTCGAGATCGGCGGTGTCTATGCACTCGCGAATCTGCGCGGCGGCTCGGAATACGGCGAGGCGTGGCACGTCGCCGGGACGCACGCGAAGAAGCAGAACGTGTTCGATGATTTCATCGGCGCCGCCGAGTGGCTGATCGCCAGACGCTACACGACACGCGACCGGCTTGCGATCCACGGGCGCAGTAACGGGGGACTCCTGGTGGGCGCCGTCATGGAACAACGGCCGGAACTCCTTGGCGCGGCCTTGCCCAAGGTCGGCGTGCTCGACATGCTCCGCTATCACACCGCGAGCGCCAACGCGCGCAACTGGTCAGCCGACTATGGCTTGAGTGAAAATGTCGACGACTATCACGCCTTGCGCGCGTATTCGCCGTACCACAATCTGCGCGACGGTACGTGCTATCCCCCGACGCTCATCACGACCGCTGAGTCGGACGACCGCGTCGTCCCGTGGCACAGCTATAAATTTGGCGCAGCCCTGCAACACGCGCAGGGTTGCGCGAATCCGATCCTCGTGAGTGTCGAGACGCACGCGGGCCACCGCGACGGTCGGCCGGTGTGGATGTGGGTCGAAGACTACGCCGATCAGTGGGCGTTCCTCGCGAAGCAATTCCAAATGCAGGTCAACTAGGGTCTTCGACGCCGTCGTCGATCGCGCCATCGTCGTTCGCGCTGAGGGCGCTCTCGCCGGCGATGCGCTGCTCCTCGGTGAGCCACGCGCCGAGATCGATGAGCTTGCAGCGCTCATTGCAGAACGGCCGGTATGGATTCGACTCGATCCATTCAACGCTGCGGCCGCAAGTGGGGCATTTCACCTGCATGCGTGACTCGCGCCCGGCGGTTCAGTAGCAGCAGGTGAGAAAGAAGTTGACGTCGTCCTGCGCCTGGGCCGGACGATTGAAGACATCCCGCCAGGCGAGAAAGCGCACGCTGCATCGATGCTGACTGCCGCTGATCTCAGGGTACAGCGCCGACCCTTCGGGCAGCGCAAGGCGCATGAGCTGGCACGGATTCTCGCGCTCGAAATTGATCTGAAAGACGCCGCCGGGCGCAACCTCGCGCTTGTGGCGGGCGTTCGCGCGGATCACCCAGAGAAGTTCCGCGATGCTGTCGCAGAGCGGCCGCAGCAGGCGCAGCCAGTCATTGAAGTCCTGGATGCGCGCATCGCCCGGGCGGTTGAGCCAATGAAAGTAGTCGGGCAGATCGAATTCGCAGGTGCCGCCGGGAATGGCGCTCCGGTGCTTCACCGAGTTCAGGAACTCAGAGTCCCGCAACGGCTGCATGTAACTGCCACCGAGACCGTTCAAGTCATTCCTCAAGCGCATGAGATTCGAGAGCACGGCACGGAGTCTCCCGGCATCGACGCCCGGATTCGTCTGGTACACATTGAGCCCGTGAATCTGCCGCTCGAGCTCCTTCATCACTTCATTGCGCACGTCGCCGCGCGCCGTGATCGCAAGTATTTCGAGGAGACTCGAAACGGCCGCACGGCTGCTCCAGACGCTCGACGTTTCGTTGTGATAGAGCGCCTGCGAATAGAGAAAATCGAGGCGCAGAAATGTCCGCATGCGCTCATTGAGCGGTTGCTCGTATACGACCCAGCTGTCCGCGGGTACCGCTTCGAGTTCGGGAGTGGCCGGCTGATTCATGCCGTTATTGTGAGCCACGCGCTTGGTTCGGGGCAATGCTCGTTTGCTGCTCAGGCGCGCGTTGCGAGCTCTCGATAGCGCGTGTCGAGCTTGAGAACCTGGCGCTCGAGCGCGCCCAGATCGCCGTCATTGACAATGACGTCGTCGGCCTCGGCAAGCCGCGCGTCGCGACTCGATTGCGCGGCGAGGATCGCGCGCGCTTCGGTCTCGCTCGAGCCGTCGCGCTGCCTCAGGCGCTGCATTTGCAGCCATTCCGGGCAGTCGATGACCAGCATGCGGTCGACGCGCGAGCGCAGGCCGCTCTCGACCAGCAGCGGAATGACCAGCACCTGGTAGGGGCCGGGAGCCGCGGCGGACTGCGCTTCCATCGTTGCGCGGATCCGCGGATGTAAAATTTGCTCAAGCCGGAGGCGCCTGACGGGATCGGCAAACACAAGCGCACGCAGTTTTGGGCGATCGAGGCGCCCCTCGGCATCAACCAGTTCCGCGCCAAAAGCGGCAGTGATCTCCGCCAGCGCGGCCGTGCCCGGCTCGACGACTGTGCGGGCGATCACGTCGCTGTCGATCACCGGGACGCCCAGATTTGCAAAGATGCGTGCTGCCGCGCTCTTGCCGCTGGCGATTCCGCCAGTGAGCCCGATGCGCAGCGGCCACTGCGCCGGGTCGCGCGCGCGGCGAGGCGCCTCAGGCATGCCCGAGGCCTGTCATGCGCAGGTAGTCGTGGGTAATTTGCGGACCCCACATCATGGCGATCCAGCCGGCAGCTGCGAGATAGGGGCCAAAGGGGATCGGCAATTGGCGATCCCGCCCCCGGAAGATGATGAGAACGATCCCGATGATTGCGCCCGTTGCCGCCGACAGCAGAACGATCGGCAACAGCAGTTGCCATCCCATCCAGGCACCGAAGGCGGCGAGCAGCTTGAAATCGCCGTAGCCCATGCCTTCCTTGCCGGTCAGGATCTTGAACAACCAGTAGACGCTCCAGAGACTCAGATATCCGGCCACCGCTCCAATGATTGCGCTGCGCGGGTCGACAGGCAGCGCGATGGCGTCGCCGCTGCGCCCGATCAATACGCTCGCGAGGAGTCCAAGCCAGCAGAGCGGCAGAGTCATGCTGTCCGGCAGCAGCTGCGTGTCGATATCGATCGCGCTCATCGCGATCAGATACCAGGTGAGCACGAGTCCGCACAGCGCCACCCAGCCGAAGCCGAAATGCCAGGCAACAGCGGCGGACAGAAGGGCGGTACCGAGTTCAATGATTGGGTAGCGGACCGAGATGCGCGCATGGCAGGCGGCGCAGTTCCCTCGCAGCACGAGGTAGCTCACGACTGGAATATTGTGGATCGACCTGATCTGCGCGGCACAGGCCGGGCAGCGGCTTCGGGGCACAAACAAGTTGAACCGGGTCCTCGGCGGTTCCATGGTCTCGCCATCGAGTTCCGCGCATTGCTCACGCCACTCGCGATTCAACATGATTGGCACGCGATGGATGACGACGTTCAGGAAACTGCCGATCGCAAGCGACAACACGAAAATGCCGGCCGCAAAAAATCCCGGGTTGTAGGCAAGTAAAGTCGCGGCGTCCATGGAAGGTCTCGTCAGTGGCGGGCGCTCGGCTCAAGCAAAAACGCCGCGGCGGGTGCCGCGGCGTCTTGCTGAAGAGTCGAAGTGGCGAATGACCGCGAGGCGGTGATCCTCAAACCACGGCTCCGAGTTTGAAGATAGGCAAGTACATGGCGATGACGAGACCGCCGACCAGCACGCCAAGGATCGCCATGATGAGAGGCTCGAGCAGGCTCGACATCGCGTCGACGGCGTTGTCGACTTCCGCTTCGTAGAAGTCCGCGACTTTGGAGGACATCGTGTCGAGCGAACCGGATTCCTCACCTACCGCGATCATCTGCACGACCATGTTGGGAAAGAGACCCGTCGTTTCCATGGCGCGCTGCAAGCGCTGGCCGGTGGAGACTTCGTCCTTCATCCTGAGGACTGCATTCTCGTAAACGATGTTGCCGGTAGCGCCCGCAACCGATTGCAACGCCTCTACCAACGGTACACCCGCCGCGAACATTGTCGACAGCGTGCGTGCAAAACGCGCAATGGCTGCCTTCACCATGATCGGGCCGATGATCGGGAGCTTCAGCGTCATTCGATCCAGATTCTGGCGCATGGTCCGCGAGCGCTTCTTGAAGTAGAAGAACGCATAGGCAGCGCCGCCAGCTACGACAGCGAGATAGATGCCATTGTCTTGCAGGCCGCGCGACAAATTGATGACGAACTGCGTGAAGGCGGGCAGGTCGGCGCCGAAGCCCTTGAACAGGCTTTCAAACTGCGGAATGACGAATATCAGCAGGATGATCGTGACAATGACTGCGACGATCAGCACCGCCGCGGGATAGAAGAGAGCTTTTTTCACCTTCTTCTTGAGCGCCTCGGTCTTTTCCTTGTACGTGGCGATCTTGTCAAGGAGGCTCTCGAGCGCACCGGCTTGCTCGCCTGCCTCGACCAGATTCGTGAAGAGGTTGTCGAAATACAGAGGATGCTTGGCGAGCGCTTCGTGCAATGAAGTACCACCCTCGATGTCCGACTTGATGTCGAGAATGAGTTTTTGCATCGCCGGCTTTTCGTGGCCGTTGCCAACGATTTCGAATGCCTGCACGAGAGGAATGCCCGCGCCCAGCATGGTGGCGAGCTGTCGGCTGAAGATCGCAATGTCGCCCGGATTGACCCTGCCGCCCGACCGCATGCCCGACGACTGCTTCCTGATCCTGATGGGGACGACACCCTGGCGACGCAAGTCTGCGCGCAACGCCGTCTCACTGGTCGCCAGCTGGCGCCCCTTGAGCCTATTGCCTTTCCTGTCCTTTCCTTCCCAGGAATAGGGAATGTCTTTCTTCAGTGCGACTGCTGATTGCGCCATATCATCTACTTCCTCGTGCGAGCCCTTCCTGTTGACGCCCCG
>JBGPLJ010000076.1:0-12595 GCA_041486385.1 Steroidobacteraceae bacterium | reverse complement strand
GGCGATGAGCATCATCACCGGCCGCGGAACGCCGAGCCTTGCGGCCAGGTATTCGGTGTGACCCATGAAAGGGACGCCTGAGTCACTGATCACGCTCTTTTGCAGTGGCGCCGTCACCATCGCCTGGAACTCGCCGCTACGGCATCCGTCCACGGCGCGATCGAGCAGCGCGAGCACGTAGCGGGCGTTGCGCACATCGAGATGACCGGGGACGACCGGTTGCGCGACGTCGACGTCGATGAGTCGAAGCTCGTTCGCGCGATGGTGGCTCGCCGGCCGGTCGCGCTCGTAGGCTACGAATCGGGGTGTGAGGCCAAGACTTGCGGCGCGCGCTTCGAAAACGGCGCGGCTGCCGAGCACGACGAGTTCGCATGGCCAGTCGCGTGCGAGGGCGCCAAGGCAAACGTCAGGGCCGATACCCGCAGGTTCGCCCGACGTGAGAACGAGGCGCGGGATCACCGGATTTCTGGCCTTACATCTTCAGGTCGACGTAGGCTTCGTCTTTGAGGCGGCGCAGCCAGATTTCGGTTTCCTCGTCGACCTTGCCGTCACGCAGCGTCGTGAAGGCAAGCTGCTCCTGCTGTTCCTTGGTGTTGTCGTGTACCCGCTTGCCGAGAAGCTGCACGATGTGCCAGCCGAACTGCGTCTTGAACGGCTCGCTGATCTCATTCTCCCCGAGGGAGTTCACCACCTTGTCGAACTCCGGCACAAACGTGCCGGGACTCGACCACCCGAGGTCTCCGCCCTGAGTGGCCGAACCCGAATCTTCCGATGTAGCGGATGCGATCGCTGCGAAATCATCGCCGGCGAGAATCTTGGCGCGCAGATCCATGAGCTTCTGCCGCACGGTCTGATCATCCTGAATCTCGTTCGGTTTGATCAGGATATGGCGGGCGTGCACCTGATTGACCATCACCTGATCACTCGCGCCGCGGCGCTCGATGAGTTTCACGATGTGAAAGCCCGAGGGTGTACGCACCGGCTCACTCACCTCGCCGGGCTTCAAAGCCGTGACCACGTCGGCGAGAAATGAGGGCAGCTGCGCGGTTTTCTTCCAGCCGAGCTGGCCGCCATCGAGCGCGGTCTGGCTGTTCGAGTACGCGATCGCGAGCTGCGCGAAATCTTCGCCCTTCGCCGCGCGGTCGTGCACTTCCCTGGCGCGCTCCGTGACCTTTTCAATCTGATCGGGCGACGCACCGAGCGGCAGCGACAGCAGGATATGCGCGACGTTGTATTCGACGTTCTCGCCACGCTTGGCCTCGTGGGCGAGGTACTGCTCGATCTCGTGTGGCGTCACCACGATGTGGCTCACGACATCGCGCTGGCGCAGCAGCGACAGCGTGATTTCCCTGCGCAGGGACTCGCGGTAGGCCGCGTAGTTGAGCCCCTGCGATTCGAGCGCCTCGGGCAGCTGAGTCAGGGTTATCTTGTTGCGCGTCGCCAGGTCCTGGAGCGCGTCGTTTACCATCTCATCGGAGACCTTGATGCCGACGTGATTCGCGCGCTGCCACTGGATTTCCTGCAGCACCAGCCGGTCGAGGACCTGCCGGCGCAGCACGTTGAGCGGCGGGGCTTCCTTCTGCTGCTGCTCGATGCGATGCAAGATATTGTCGGTTTGATCGTCGAGCTCGCTCTTCAGGACCACGCCGTCATTGACGATCGCCGCGATCCGGTCGATGAGCACGCCGCGCGCGCCGAGCTCGCGCGTCTGGGCGCCGGCGAGGCCCGCGATCAGGAATGAAACGAGCGCGAAGGTGGCGGCGGCGACGAGGTTCCGCACGGGCTGCCGCAAGGGAGCTGTCATGTATTTGGGTCCGCTTTGCTTGAATCGGGTTGCCGGGCTTGTTTTTCCAGCCCGTGGCAATTCTACGGGAGCGCGGAGTATCCGCGAATGGAGCGTTCGAGAAAAGCGCCGGCGGGCACTCCGACACTGGACAATCCGTTAAGTTCCAGCTCGAGCCCGATCGACCGGTCGCGCAGCCCGGTGCGGCTGCTGACATAGTCCCGCGCCAGCACCCGTACTTTCCAGCAGCAGGACCGGTACTCGAAGCCGCCGAAACGCTCGATGGCGGTGCTATCACGCAGGGAATAGACAAAGCGGCCGAACACGTGCCAGCCGTGGCCGACCGGCCAGATCGCCGATACGTCGCTTTGCTCGACACGATCCCGGCGAAAGCGATACCCGACGTTGACGACGCTGTCGGCCGCCGGCCGATATTGCACCGCCACTTCGCCCTTTTCCGTGTGCGGGGTGTTTGGATTCCATTGCAGCCCAAGATCGATGTTCCAGTCCTTGTAGGCGGTGAGCGCGAGCTGCGCGACAAGATCCGAGGTACTGCTGCTCGCCGCTGTCTCATCCGGCAGCGTGACGCGTGGCTTTGCGAAGTAGTACGTCTGCCCGAAGGTCGCGCTGAGGAATTGCTTGCCGGTTTCAGCTTCCAGGAGACGCGTGGTTACGCCGAGGCTCACCTGGTTCGCGTCGCTCAGCCGGTCGGCCCCGACATAGCGATTGGCGCGAAAGAGCTCGACCAGATTCAGATCGGGCAGTCCGGTATCGAACACCGGCAGGTCGGTTTGATCGCGGAACGGCACGTAGACATAGAGCATGCGGGGTTCAAAAGTCTGAATGCGCTGGTTGTGCGATCCGCTGTTGCGCTCGAACACGAGCCCTGCATCGAGACTGGCAATGGGCGCCGCGCGATTCGGACTGGCCGGCTGGCCGGGATCGCGGTCCTGCAGCGAGTAGCGGGTGTAGTCGAAGGCGAGCGCCGGCACCAGGAACATGCCCGGGCGCCGGAGCGGCAGACTGACCTCGGGCTTGACATCGACGCGCGCGCCGTGCACGCCCACGTTGCGCAGGAAATTCACGACTTCGGCGTCGAGCGAGTAGGCGAGGCCCAGCCAGCCGTTCGGCCAGCGGCCGCGCGCGGTGATGCGCGGCACGCTCGAGTAGGGGCGCGCGCTATCCTCGATCGACTGATCGATGGTCTGAAAATTCTGCAGTTGCGCGAGGAGCGACCAGGTGCGATCGAGGTACTCGAGCTCGACGCTGCGCTCGACATACGTGATGCTGGTGCCTGCCGGATCGAACGCGAAATCCTCGAAGTAATTGCTGTCGCTCGCGTTCGCGACGTTCACGCTGGCGCGCCAGCCGGCGGCGAAATCCGAGACATGCTGCCACTCGACGTAGCTGCGATCGCGATGCGCGAGCTTGTCGCCCGGCAGATAGTCAAGATCGAGCTGGCCGTGCTCGTTACCCCCAAGATAGCGAAACTCCGTGCCCAGCTGCACGCCGCGATCTGACAGCAGTTTCGGAGTTGCGGTGAGATCGTAGTTGGGCGCGAGGTTGAAATAGTAGGGCACCGTCAGTTCGACGCCGCTGCGCGTCGAGTGACCGCCCCCCGGAAAGAGAAATCCGGACTTGCGCTCGGGGCCGATCGGAAAGGAAATCACCGGCGCATAGAGAATCGGAATGCCCTTGAAGTCGAGCCGCACGTTGCGTCCGACGCCGCTGTGTTTGGCGGTGTCGAGGTTGATGCTCCCCGCGTGCAGCATCCAGTCGTTATTGCCGATCGGGCAGGTGGTGAATGCAACGTTCTTCAGCTGCGTGCCCGCGTCCTGGGTGACGTGAATACTGTCGGCGACACCCCGCGCCGGGCGCGCCGGCAGCTCGAATGCGGCCTTGCCAAAGGTTGCGCCCTTGACGGGATCGAAGTTGCCGGTGACTCCATGCACATGCACCGTGCCGTCCCGGTAGTCGACGTCACCGTGCACGGCGAAGTCACCGCTCGACTTGTGATACTCGACGTGGTCGGCGCTCACTTCCCGGCCGGCCTGGCGCAGGATCACGCGGCCCTTAAGCGTTGCGTCTCCGGCGCGCGTGACTTCGGCGTCATTGCTTTCGACGATGATCTGTTCGTCGTTCGCCGCCTTGAGGTCGGTGGTCGGTTGCGCCGGATTTGCGCCTGATGTCGTGGCGGTGACCGTCGGTCCGCAATCCTCCGCGCGCGCGCCCGCCGCGACGACGGTCGTTACGACAGTGGCCACTGCTAGAAGCGCACAGCGGAGGCCGCGCGAGCGGGTGGGCAGGGCAGGCAAGCGATGCAGAAAATTCTTTATAAGGAGGGCGCTTACAATGGCACAGATTATAATTACCGGCAAACGCTGCAAAGCCCATGAAATTGTGTCGCTAGTGACCCCCAACGACTCTCCCATCGACGCGCGCCTCGAGGAGCTCACTCGCTGGCTCGACACCGAGCTCGGTCTCGAGGTCATCGGCATTGCGCCGGCCTCCGCCGATGCGAGCTTTCGCCGCTATTTTCGCGTGGAGCGGACGCAAGGCTCGCTGATCGTGATGGATGCGCCACCCGAGCGCGAGAACATCGAGCCCTACGTGCGTGTCACGGGCATGCTGCTCGATATCGGCGTACATGTGCCGCGGATTCTCGAGCAAGACCGTGCGCGTGGCTTTCTGCTGCTGAGCGATCTTGGCCAGCAGCTCTACTTGCCGGCGCTCAAAGCCGGACGCGACGTCGAGCGGCTCTACGGCGACGCACTCGCCGCATTGCTGCGCATCCAGGCGCGCGGCGGCGCGCATGCCGCCGAGTTGCCGCCCTACGATCGCTCTCGACTCGAACAGGAAATGCAGCTGCTGCCCGAATGGTTCTGCGAACGGCATCTGCAACTCACGCTCGATTCCGAAGCGCGCGGGATGCTGCGGGCAGCGTTCGAGTTTCTGCTCGCGGAGGTGCTCGCGCAGCCGCGGGTGTTCGTGCATCGGGACTACCACTCGCGCAATCTCATGATCTGCCCGGACGCGAATCCCGGCATTCTCGATTTTCAGGACGCTGTGTCGGGTGCCGTGGCCTACGACCTGGTGTCGCTCTTGCGCGATCTCTACATCGTATGGCCGCAGGCGCGCGTGCACGATTGGGTCCTCAAGTATCGCGAGGGCGCGCGTGCCGCCGGCGTCGACGTGGGCCGTAGCGATGCGCAGTTCCTGCGTTGGTTCGATCTCGCCGGTGTGCAACGGCATCTCAAGGTGCTCGGAATTTTCGCGCGGCTCTGGCACCGTGACGGCAAGGCCGGTTATCTCGATGATCTTCCCGCAACACTTGAGTACGTCATGCAGGTGACTCAGCGCTATCCGGAACTGGCTGCGTTGCATGACTTCCTCGCGCGTCACGCGCGCCTGCAACTTGCCGCGGCGCGCGAGCGCGCATTCGGCGGAGCGTGCCGATGAAGGCCATGATCCTCGCCGCGGGCCGCGGCGAACGCATGCGGCCGCTGACCGACCGCACGCCCAAGCCGCTCCTCGAAGTGGGCGGCGAGCGCCTGATCGAGCGACACCTGCGCCGCCTCGCGGCGGCCGGCTACACGAAGATCGTGATCAATCTTTCCTGGCTCGGCTCGCAGATCCGCTCGTGCGTCGGCAATGGACAGCGCTACGGCGTCGAAGTGCGCTACAGCGACGAGGGGCCGACCGCGCTCGAAACCGCAGGCGGCATCTTCAAGGCGCTGCCGATGCTCGGTCGTGGACCTTTTCTCGTCGTGAACAGCGACATCTGGACCGATCATCCATTGCTGCCGGCGCCGCTGGCCGCCGACGCGAGCGCACATCTTGTGCTGGTGCAGAACCCACCCCAGCACGCCCAGGGCGACTTCGCGCTCGACAGTGGCCGAGTGCGCGAGCAGGGCGCGGTCATGCACACGTACTCGGGCATCGGCGTTTATCGACGCGAGTTCTTTGCCGGCTGCGAGCCCGGCAAATTTCCGCTGCTGCCGTTGCTTCAGCGCGCAATTCGCGAGAACAAACTGAGCGGCGAGTTATATGCGGGCCGCTGGGAGGACGTGGGCTCGCCGCAACGGCTGGCGACGCTCGACACGGAATTGCGCGCACAGGCCCGCCCAGCGCCGTAATATCCCCCTAATATAGAGAGTGGCTGCAACCCAGCAGCCGTGACGGGATTTCTGAATCTTGTGAGCGAATTCAAGGGCATACCGGTCGTCCAGCACGCCGAGGCGGTCAAGAGCGGCGACAAATACCGCACGCCGCAAGGCTTCACCGCCATCAAGGACGGCATCAAGTCGGCGGCTGCTGCGCCCACAGCTTTTGCGGTGGGTGGTAAGCCGCGCTGGCTGCGCGCGCCGCTCGCTGCGGGCGCGGGTTTCGACGGCGTGCGTTCGATCGTCAAAGAACATCGACTCGCAACCGTCTGCGAAGAAGCGAAATGCCCGAACATCGGTGAGTGCTGGAACGCGGGTACGGCAACCATCATGCTGATGGGCGCCGTCTGCACCCGGGCTTGCCGATTCTGTGCCGTCGACACCGGCAATCCGCACGGCTGGCTCGACGCGCAAGAGCCCGCCAATGTCGCGCGCTCGGTCGAGCTCATGAAGCTGAAGTACATCGTGCTCACGTCAGTCAATCGGGACGATTTGCCCGACGGCGGCGCGGCGCACTACGCAGCGTGCGTGCGCGCCATCAAGGAATGCACGCCGCAAGTCGCCGTGGAAGCGTTGACGCCGGATTTTCAAGGAGCGCTGAGTGACATCGAAGCGGTCGTCGACTCGGGACTCGAAGTCTTTGCGCAGAACATCGAAACGGTGCGGCGCCTGACGCATCCCGTGCGCGATCCGCGTGCAGGTTACGATCAGACGCTCAAGGTACTCGCGCATGCGAAACGCCATCGGCCCGAAGTGCTGACCAAGACGAGTCTGATGCTCGGTCTCGGCGAGACGGACGCCGAAATTCTTAAGACAATGGATGACCTGCGCGCGATTGCGGTCGACATTCTGACGCTCGGGCAGTACTTGCGGCCCACCAGGAATCATCTTGCCGTCGAGCGTTTTGTCGCTCCGGAAGAATTCGACCGCTATCGGACCGAGGCGCTCGCGCGCGGCTTTCTCGAATGTGTCGCGGGGCCTCTCGTGCGCTCGAGTTACCGCGCCGAACAAGCGCTTGCCCGCAACAATGTAGGCCTCGACAACCGCTCGGGCGCGGCCGCGCAGCGCTGATGGAGATGCACGCGATCAACCGGGAGCCGCTCGTCCCGGTACTGAAATTTCTCGGCGCGCGGCCCTACGAGCCGACCTGGCGCGCCATGCAGGCATTTACCGATGCGCGCGGCCCGGACACGCCCGATGAAATCTGGTTTCTCGAGCATCCGCCGGTCTTCACGCTCGGCATGAACGGCAGTCGCGCGCACCTGCTCGCGCCCGGCGATATTCCGATCGTGCAGATCGATCGCGGCGGCCAGGTTACCTATCACGGTCCGGGCCAGCTCGTGGTCTATCCCATGCTCGACTTGAGGCGCCTCGATCTAGGCGTGCGAGAGCTCGTGACTGCGCTGGAAACCGCCGTGATCCGTACGGCCGCAACCTGGGGCGTGACGGCGGCGGCACGGCGCGACGCGCCCGGCGTGTACGTCGATGGACGCAAGCTCGCGAGCCTGGGGCTTCGCATCCGCCGCGGATCGAGTTATCACGGACTGGCGTTCAACGTCTCCATGGACCTCGAGCCTTTCCGGCGCATCAATCCCTGCGGCTTCGCCAATCTCGAAGTGACCGACCTTGCGACGCTCGGCGGATCGCGGGATGTACGAGAAGTCGCACGCCGACTCGCGCCCGAGCTCCTGGCGGCACTTGGATGCGACACGAGCGCGGCGCTCGAGCTATAGCGCGACGAGGATCTGCGGACAGCTCGAGAGCTCCCGATAGAGCTCATCGAGCTGGGCGCGGCTTTCGGCCGTGATGGCGAAGGTGAGCGCGAGGAAATTGCCCTCGCTGCTCGCGCGCGACGTGACGACCGTTTCCGGCTGCGGACCCAGGTGGCGTTCGACGATCGAGCGCGCGGCGGCGCGGAACTCCGGGTTGTCGCGGCCCATCACCTTGAGCGGGTAGGCACAGGGAAATTCGAGTGTTGGGGTGGTCATAGTTGCTCCGATTTAAGGGAGCACAGGCTCTTTTTCAAGCCCTCGCTTGTAGTCCTGAAATAGGTCGTAGACCCGGCGCCAGAGTGGCCCCGGACGGCCGTCACCGACGGGCTTGCCGTCGATGCGCGTGACGGCTACGACCTCGCGCGTTGCCGCGCACAGCCAGACTTCATCGGCGCTCATCAGGTCGGCGCGCGAAATTTCCATGACGCGCTCGGGAATCCCCGCGCGTTCGGCGAGTTCGAGGGCGACATGGCGCGTGGTGCCGGGGAGTATGTGGTGGTTCTCCGGCGGCACGCAGATCGTGCCGCCGCGTACGACATGTACCGAGGTCGATGAGCCTTCCATCATCCGGCCATCGCGGATGAGGATGGTCTCGAGGGCGCCGGCATCGGCGGCCACCTGCTTCAGCAGCACGTTCGCGAGGAGCGCCGTCGACTTGATGTCGCAACGGCCCCAGCGATTGTCTTCCGCAGTCACTGCGCTCACTCCATCACGCTGCATTTCGGCGCTCAAGGCCGGGAGCGGTGCCGCAAAGCCAAAAATGGTCGGCGTGAGCCCCACGGGAATGGCGTGATTGCGGCCGTACTCGGCGCCCCGCGAAACCTGCAGATAGATGTACAGGTCGCCACCGCCATTGCGCGTCGTAAGCCCGGCTGTGACGGTCGCCCATTGCTCGTTACTGAGCGGCGGTGCCATGCGGATTTCACGGAGACTGCGATTGAGCCTGGCGCAGTGCGCGGCGAGCCGGAACGGCCGGCCGCGATAGACGGGCAGGACCTCATAGACGCTGTCGGCATAGAGAAACGCGCGGTCGAGTGGTGACACGCGCGCCTCCTTGAGCGGCAGGAATTCACCGTTGAGGTAACAGACGGAGAAGGGTTCGGACATGGCTTACTTCGGTGCTTCGCTGACAGTTGTCGGTGTCTGATCACCGTTCATCATGCGGTTCCACCAGCGGCCCGGTTCGACGGGTGCGAGTGGATGCAGCGGGCGCGTGGCGATTGTTTCGCCATCGAGCGAAATCTTGAGCTCGCCAGCCGCGTCGGCGGTCGCGAGCGGCGCCGTCAGGTGTTCGAACACTTCGGCCTGAGAGCGCAGTCGCGCACCGTCGCCGCGACGCACGGTGAGGTAGAAATCATCGCTCAGGCCGAGCGCCACGGTGTTGTGCGTGCCCTGCGCGACGTCCGCCTGCACCACGGTTGCACCCGCCGCGTACAGACGATGCGTCTCGAAATTCTCGAAAGCGTAATTGATGAGCGCCCGCGTCGAACGCATGCGCTCCCTGGGCGTGTGGGCATCGAGCACGACCACCATGACCCGCATGTCGCCGCGTCTTGCCGAGGCGACGATGCAGTATCCCGCACGGCCGGTGAAGCCGGTCTTCATGCCATCGACCCCGTCCAGGTGGCCGAGCAGGTGGTTGCGGTTGTATTGCTTGATGTCGTTCCATTCGAACGAGCGCTGCGAGTACCAGCCGTAGTACTCGGGGAATTCCCGCAGGATCGCGCTCGCGAGAACCGCGAGATCGCGCGCGCTCGACACATGTCCGGCGCGCGGCAGGCCCGTCGCATTGACGAAGTGCGACGCCGTCATGCCGAGGCGCGCCGCGTCTTCATTCATGCGCTCGGCAAACGCGCGCTCGCTCCCGGCAATCTTCTCCGCCAGCGCGATCGCCGCGTCATTGCCCGATTGCACGATCATTCCCTGCACCAGCACCGAAACCGGCACGTGCGAGCGCTCGCGCAGAAACGTCTGCGAGCCGGGTGCGCGCCAGGCCTCATGGCTGATCTTGACCTCGTCGGTCAGCTTCAAAGTCCCGGCCCGCAGCGCCTCGAACACGAGGTAGGCCGTCATCAGCTTGGTCAGGCTCGCCGGCTCCCGTGCAGCCGCCGCCTCGCGTTCCGCGAGCGTCCGGCCACTCCCGTGATCGACGACAATGAAAGCCGGCGCCTCGATTCGCCCTGGCGACGGCGCGTCGGTGGCGCCTGCGCTGCCCGCCGCGAGGCTCGTCGCGAGGAACCAAAGCGCTGGCGTTATCAGGAGACGCGAACCTCGCCCCATGGATTTCACCTCAAGCATCCGTTGCCAATAATCGCGGCGCCACGCTAGTCGAGCGCGAGACGAGCGTCCGGAATGCCGGCGCCGCGCAAGTCTTCGACGAGCCGGTCGAACTCGGCTACGTCGGGCACCGGGCCCAGACGCACGCGATAGAAGTGCTTGCCGTTCACGTCATCCTCGCGCATGAATGCGGGACCGATGCCGGAGCGTCGCAGTGTCGCGAGCAGGCGGTCCGCGTTCTGCGGGTCGGTGAAGGCTCCCGCCTGAATATAGAGGTCGCCATTCGCGACCACCGGCGTTGGCAGCGGCGTGGTCGGGCCATCGAGCGTGCGCACCTCGACGAGCGTCGTGCCTTCCTTGAGCATGTCGAGCTTGGCCGCCGCCACGTAGGAAAGATCGATGAGCCGGTTGGCGACGAACGGTCCACGATCATTGATGCGAACGACAATGGAATGGCCGTTGCCGAGATTGGTGACCTGCGCGTAGCACGGCAGCGGCAGGGTCTTATGTGCCGCCGTCATCGCGTACATGTCGTAGGTTTCGCCGGTGGCGGTGCGTCCGCTGTGAAATCCCGGACCATACCAGGACGCGACGCCGCGCTCCGCATAGCCGGCGGCCGATGAGAGTACAAAATAGCGCTGACCGAGGACATCGTAGAACGGTGGATTGCCGTTGGGACTGCGGGGTTCCGTGCGCGGCACGGCGTCTGGCACTTGTGCGGGGTTCGGCACTGGTGGCAGCGGCGTCGGAGTCTGGGGGCGCACGACTTCGCGGTTGCAACCCGACAGGAACAGCAGGGCGATTCCCGCAACGCAGCCGCAGCGCCCCAGCAAGTTCACGGTGCTGCTCCGGTGACGGGAGCAGTTGCTGCGTGCGCAACGAGTTCCACGGCCAGGTCATTGACCGCCATCGCATACAGGGGGCTGCGGTTGTAGCGCGTGATCGTATAAAAATTCCGGAAGCCGACACGAAAAGCGACGCCTTCCGGTCGCTCGGCGACGACGAGCATCGCGGGCGCGGTGGCCGGCAGCGCAGTTTCAAAGCGCACGCCTTTGTCGTGGAGCGACGCCACCGTTTCATCGAGCACTACGGGCCGAGTATCGAGATCGTGCGCGTGCGGCTGATCGATGAGGGCGTCGGTGAGCACGGGTTCGCCGCTTGCCCAGCCGTGGGCCTGAAGATAATTGGCGATACTGCCGAACACGTCGGCCCAATCGTTCCACAGGTCGCGCCTGTTGTCGGCGCTCGCGTCGATCGCGTACCGGCGGTAGCTGCTCGGCATGAACTGCGCCGCGCCCATGGCGCCCGCATAGGAGCCGAGCACCGAGCGTAGATCGACAGCTTCCTCGCGTGCCAGCAGCAGCAACTGCTCGAGCTCGCCGCGAAAGAAATTCGATCGCGGCGGATAGTCGAACGCCAGCGTCGACAAAGCGTCGATCACCCGATACTTGCCTATATTGCGTCCGTAGTGCGTCTCGACACCGAGGATCGCGAGCACAATCTCGCCCGGCACGCCGCGCGCGTCGACCGTGCTGTCGATGAGTTCGCGATGCGCCGCCCAGAACGCCGTGCCTTCCGCGATGCGCTGCTCGGTGACGAAGCGTGCGCGATACTCGTACCACGTAAGGGACTTTTCCGCCGGCCGGCTGATCGCATCCAGAATCGCCGGCTGCGTGCGCACGTCCGAAAAGTCCGCCGTCAGCGTCGCTGTGTCGAAGCCATACTTGTCGTGCATCGACGTGATGAACTGAGCGACGTCCGCGCGCTTCACATCGAGTGGTACCGGTTCATCCGTGGCTGCGGCCGCGGCTGCCATCTTCGCGCACGTCATGGTAAGGACGCACAGCAACATGAACTGTCGCGGACTGCTCATGACCCCACCAGCTTGCGGTGCGAGTGCAGCGACATCAGGATGCCGAAGCCGGCCATGAGCGTCACCATGGAGCTGCCACCGTAACTGACGAGCGGCAGCGGTACGCCGACAACGGGTAGAAGGCCGCTCACCATGCCGGTGTTGACGAAGACGTACACGAAGAACGTGATGCTGAGGCAGCCGGCGACGAGTCGCGCAAAAGTGTCCTGCGCTTCGAGCGCCATGAAGAGCGTGCGTCCGATGACGAAGAGATAGAGCGCGATCAGAAACAGGAGACCGAGCAGACCGAACTCTTCGCCGATGACGGCGAAAATGAAATCCGTGCTGCGCTCGGGCAGAAACTCGAGTTGCGCCTGACTGCCGTTCATCCAGCCCTTGCCGAATACGCCGCCCGAGCCGATGGCGATCTGCGATTGAATGATGTGATAGCCCGAGCCAAGCGGATCGCTCTGCGGATTCAAGAACGTGAGAATGCGCTGGCGCTGGTAGTCGTGCAAAAATTCCCAGCCCACGTAACCGCAGACGGCGATGAGCACGATTGCCGCAACGATCACCCATACCCGCAGGCCCGCCATCAGGATGACGAGCGCGCCGGACGCCAGAATCAGGAGCGCCGTGCCGAGATCCGGCTGTTCCACGATGAGCGCGACCGGCACGACGATGAAGACGAAAGGCAGCAGCAGGGTCCTGAACGTCGGCGGCAGAGGCCGCTCGTGCATCCACCAGG
>JBGPLJ010000075.1:0-12781 GCA_041486385.1 Steroidobacteraceae bacterium | reverse complement strand
GCCGATCGTTGCCGAGGGCCGCGATCGCGATGGCGCGTTCCGTCTCGAGCGTCTGCACGCCGGTCGACGTCATCGCCAGCAGATGCATCGAGACGCCGCCCTGATTCATGATTCCGAGTCGTTCCTCTTCCGCGTCAAGCAGGCGCCGGCGGAGTGGATCGGTGTGCTGCATCCCGACCAGAAAATTATCCGGGTCGTATTCGGTCGCCGCATCGGCGACCTCCTTCATCGCCGCGAGCTGCTCCGGAATGGCCCAGGCTTCTTCGGTTGCGATGATTCGATGGGGCTTCGGAGCCGCTTTGGATTTGGCGGGCTCTCGAACCGCGACAATGCGCGGTCTTGGACGAGCCTTGACTGGCGCTTTGGGACGAGCTTTCTTCTTTGCCATGACACACACCTGGAACGAGAAAGTGAGCTATTTTCCACCAGACGCCGGAATAAGGCGCAACTATCAGTCTGAACCTTTCGCCTGTTTCACTCTCAGTTGAGCCGCAACTCCCCGTGGATCGATTGAGCCGCGAACCTCCCCGCGGCAAACGGGCTACCATGACGGCAGCAAAACCGTAAACAACGACGAAGGAGCCAACCGTGATCGAGCTACTGACTTCAGCGACACCGAACGGCTGGAAGATCTCCATCGCGCTCGAAGAGATGCAGCTGCCCTACACGTTCAGGCACATCAATCTCTCGACCCAGGAACAAAAGCAGGACTGGTACGTCAAGCTCAATCCGAACGGCCGCATTCCAACGATCATCGATCATGACAACGGCGATTTCGCCGTCTTCGAATCGGGCGCGATTCTGATGTACCTCGCCGAGAAGACGGGCAAGTTCATGCCGACGGACGTGAAGGGCCGATCGCTCGTCGTGCAGTGGCTCATGTTCCAGATGGCGGGCATCGGGCCGATGATGGGCCAGGCAAACGTCTTCTTCCGCTACGCACCCGAGAAGATTCCCTACGCGATCGATCGCTATCAGCGCGAAGTCATGCGGCTCTTCGGCATTCTCGAGAAGCGGCTGGGTGAAGTGGCTTATCTGGCCGGCGATTATTCGATCGCGGACATCGCGACGTGGGCCTGGGTGCGCGGCTATGCCTGGTCAGGCGTTACGATCGACGGCCTGCCGCATCTGCAGCGCTGGCTCGATGTCATTGCCGCGCGCCCCGCAGTTCAGCGCGGTTGCGCCGTTCCGGTTCCGCCGGCAGCACCACGCGATGAGAAGGAAGCCATCGAGGGCGCGCGGAAATTTCTGGTCTAGCCGCGCATGTGACGCGGGTCACATTCCGGTTACGGGCCGACCCACTCTTATATATGTGCCGCCAGACGCCCTAGTGCCAGCTCCGGGCCTGGACAACGCTGCGTCCGTAGGACTTGAGTCCCGACCAGAGAGTGAGCACCGCAAGGGGTCCCAGGATGGCGGCGGTGCAAACGAGCGAGTACCTCAGCATGTTGTCGTCATGGAAGACATGATCGGTGAAGAGCGGCACGACGCTGGGGCCCAGACCAAAGCCGACGATGTTGAACATGAAGAGAAAGAGCGCCGTGATCTGACCGCGCATTTCGCCCGGCGTAATCACCTGCAGCGCGGCATTCTGCGAGCCGATCGAAAACGACACCACGAATCCCTGCAATGCGAGCAGCGTAAGCGCAAGACCGGGCGTCGGCATCAGCGGACACAAGATCGTGAGCGGCACGTAGATTGCCTGCACGATCACGGTCAGTCTGAGGTTCGCGTCGTCGTAGCCTTTCTTCGCGAGCCGCTCCGCAATCATGCCGCCCGGGATCAGGCCGAGCGGCCAGATGCAGAGAAAAATCAGACCCTGCCAAAGCGCGGCTTCGGGAATCGTCCAGCCGTAGGTCCGCGCGAAAAAGGTCGGCATCCAGCCGGCGAAGCCGAACGACAGCACCGTCTGCAGCGCAATCCCGAGGAACATGGGGCCGTAAGTGCCGCCGTTGCGTCGAACGAAAGCGATCACGTCCCGCAAAGGCAGATTCACGACCGGTCCGCCGGCGAGCGCCGTTGATGCAGTCATCCGGCCGCGGCGCGCAGGCTCGATCACCGTGCGCAACAACAGCGCCATCACCAGGCCCGGAATGCCGACAATCATGAAGGTCAGTTGCCAGGAATGAAGTGTCCCGACGATGGGCAGCGTCACGTTGGGAATCTTCGACAAGGCATGAATGACCGCGCCACCGATGATGAGCGAGAGCCCCGTTCCCGTTGTAAATCCGATATTGAGCACGCTGATCGCACGCGGCAGCTTTGCCGGCGGAAAGAGATCCGAAATCATGGAAAACGTCGCAGGTCCATTGCACGCTTCGCCGACGCCGACGCCCATACGGCACAGGAACAGTTGCCAGAAGCTCTGCGCTATACCGCAGAGTGCGGTCATGAGGCTCCAGGTGGCGAGGCCTACACCAATAATCGCGCGCCGGCTCTTGCTGTCCGCGAGTCGTGCGATCGGATAGCCGACCACCATATAGAAGCACGCGAAGGCAAAGCCCATGATGAGGCCGACCTGCGTGTCGGTCAGGCCTAGGTCCTGCTTCAGTTGCGGCACGAGCAGCGACACGATGCCGCGGTCGAGAAAATTGAGCATGAGCACGACCGCGAAGACGCCCACCGCGTACCAGGCCTTGCGCGGACTCGGCCACGGATGTTCCGTCTGCTGTTGATTGCTCACCATTCCCCCGGGTCTCTCTGCCTCAGAACTTGTTCTTCAGCTCGTTCGCCACGGCCGCCGCTTCGGCTTTGCGCGCACGCCTGAAATCCTCCATGCCCATGCGTCCCGGATTCGGCGGCTCACCAGGCAGCGCCGCCAGCATCTCATCGAACATGCCGCGCAGTTCCTCACGGAACTCCGCATGCGTGAAAAGATAGAGATCGTTGCGGCGGATTCCGCGCAGCACGCGTTCCGCGACTTCATCGGGCGCCATGCCGACCGCGAGCACGGCGTCGAGACGCTTCATGTCCTCGGCGCCCACGTGATAGCCGGTACGCGCCAGCTGCTCCGGACGGCTCAACACCGCTTCGTGAATGTTGCTGCGAACGAATCCGGGACAGAGCACCGAAACGCCGATCTTGTGAGGCGCGAGGTCGTAGCGCAGCGACTCCGTGAGCCCACGCACCGCGAACTTCGATGCCGAATAAAGACCCATGCCGGGTCCGACGATGACGCCGGCCATCGATGCCGTATTGACGATATGGCCGCCCTCGCCGTGCGCTTTGATCTTCGGCACAAAGCTCATCACACCGTTGACGACGCCATTGAAGTTGACGCCCATCATCCAGTCCCAGTCCTCATAGGTCGCCTGATCCATTGGACCAAATACGCTGACGCCGGCGTTGTTGCAGACGAGGTGGACTTTGCCGAAAACCCGCACGGTCTCATCCGCAGCGCGTGCCACGGCCTGGCGATCCGACACGTCGAGCCGAATGGCATGCGCTTCCCTGCCTGCCGCTTGCAGCTGTTTCATGGCGTCATCGAGGTGATCCTGACGCACGTCAGCGATGACCACTTTCATGCCGGCGGCCGAGAAGACACGCGCCATGCCAAGTCCAATGCCGCTGCCGCCGCCCGTGATGAAGGCGACCTTGCCCGAGACCTCTTGCATAGCAACTCCTCCATCTGGGCCCCACTGCGCCCGCATCTCGCCGGTTTGCGCCCGGCGCGACTCAACCACCGCGGAAACAATCATCGATTGGCAGCGCAATCGACCGCGGGAAAAAGGTTCGTGAGCAAACGAATGCGGATACGATCATCGCACGATTCGAATCGAGCGTTAGCGGGGATCCATGAGCAAGACGAACGAGGGCGCCGCCTCCATTGAATCGATCGTGCCCGCCGAGCGCTGGCCGAGCCCCTTCCGCGCCTGGTACGGCCTGATCGTTCTCACGTTCGCACTGCTGGTCGCAACCATCGATCGCGGCATCATTTCGCTGCTGATCGAGCCCATCAAGCGCGACCTGCATATCAATGACATCCAGGCGAGCCTGCTGATCGGCGGCGCCTTCGTCGCGGCATATGCCTTTCTCGGCGTGCCGATCTCGCGCCTCGCGGACTCGAAGAGCCGCCGCGTCATCATCGGCATTGGCATCGCGTTCTGGAGCGTCATGACCGCGTTCTGCGGAGTCGCGCATACGTACCCGCAGTTGTTCTGGGCGCGCATCGGTGTCGGCGCCGGCGAATCGGCCTTCGCGCCAGCCACCTACTCGATCGTGACGGACTCGTTCCCCCCGGAAAAGCTGGCGCGCGCCATCGCCGTCATCAGCATCGGCTTCACCTTGGGTCTCGCGTTATCGTCGCTCGCCGGCGGCGCGGTTATCCAGGCGATCAGCGGTGTGCCCGAGTACGTGCTGCCGATCATCGGCTCGGTTCGACCCTGGCAGATGGTATTTCTCGCTGTCGGAATACCCGGCCTTATCGTCGCGGCATTGATGGCAACCGTGCATGAGCCAAAGCGTCGGGGCCTCGCGATGCCGTCGGGACAGGGCCGAGCGGCGTTCACCGCCATGCCGGTACGCGAAGTGCTGCGCTTCATGAATGAACAGCGCGCGACTTACCTGCCGATGTTCGTCGGCATGGCCATCAAGACGCTGCTCGGGTTCGGCTCGGGGCTGTGGCTGCCCTCGTTCTTCGTTCGCACCTATCATTGGGCCATCCCGAAAACCGCCTACGCCCTCGGTCTTACGGCGCTCGTCCCGGGCATCCTCGGCCTCCTTGCGGGCGGTTGGATCGCCGAATGGTACGCACGGCGCGGCTACGACGACGCCAACGTCCGTGTGCTGCTGATTGCAACGATCCTGGTGCTGCCCACCTCCGTCCTGTTTCCGTTGATGCCAACCCCGGCCTGGGCGCTGGCGCTCATTGGCGCCAATACTTTCTTTGCCTCCCTTGGCATAGGGCCCGCGAATGCGGCGCTGCAGGTGGTCACACCGAACGGCATGCGGGGCCTCATCCGTGCGCTCTATCAGTTCGTCTTCAACGTGATCGGCTACTTCCTCGGGCCGCTGTTCGTTGCGTTCTTCACCGTCGTCGTTTTTCACGATGACGCCGCGCTCCGGTATTCGCTGACGACCGCAGCCGCCATCGTCGGACCGATCGCCATAGTCGTCACCTGGTGGGGCCTGAAGCCCTATGCCCTGAGCTACGCGCAGGCGCGCAGCTGGGCCTGAAAAGAAGAAAGGCGCGCCCGTTGCCGGGCGCGCCTTCAGTTGCAAACGAACTCGATCGTTCTTATTTGAAATTGCGACGCATTGACAGGAACCAGGTGCGCGGCTCGCCCGGCTGACCTTCGACCGTCGCCTCGCCGAACACCGACAGATCGAAGATGTTGAGCAGGTAGTCCTTGTTGGTCAGGTTCTGCACGCCCGCCGCTGCGGTCCACGTGCGATCCGGCGCCGCATACTCGAGCCGCACATTGTGCAGCGTGTAGCCGGAGCTGCAGGATGTCGCGAGTCGGCCGCTGCAGATTTCCGTCTGTACGTACGCGTCCCAACGCGGCGAGAAGGTACCGCCACCCGCGAGGTTAAACGTGTACTGCGCAGAAGCCGCACCGTTCCATTCGGGAACATAGATCGGCTCGCCGTTCGGCGTGATGCCGCCCGTGGCCGCAATGCTCGCGGAGAAGTTCGTGTAGCCCGCGGAAGCCGTCAGCAGCAGCGCACTCACCGGGCGGAAGTCGATCTCCAGCTCGCCGCCTTTGACCGTGCCGGGTGAGTTCACGTAGTCAGTCTTCGGAATGATGGCGACGGGATTGCCCGCCCCGTCGAGGATGCAAGTGCCATCCGGGAACTTGAGGCACTCAACGCCGCCCGCCGGGACGATGCGCTGTTTGTAGTCGCTGTAGAACGCAGCCGCATTGACGCGCAACCGGCGGTCGAGCCAATCGCTCTTCAAGCCGACTTCATAGGCGACCATGTTCTCGCCCTTGACGGCGACGAACTGCGTCTGCTGGAAGGGACGCGGATTGAACGCCGGCGGACGATAGCCGGTGGAAGCGGAGATGTAGGTCAACAAATCCGGCGTGAGCTGCCAGTCCAGGCCCACACGCCAGTCAAAGCGCGTCGCATTCGAATCGACGGGCGTTGCGAAGATCGTGTTGTCGAAGTCATCGTGCTTCTTGTCGTCCGAGTAGCGAGCACCCGCATCCACCCGCACCGTATCGGTCAGGTGAAACACACCGTGCACGAACCCGGAGGTATTCTCGTACTTCCCTTTGTCGAACCCGTTGACGAGCAGCGAATTCGGTAGCCCGGCCGCATTAACGCCCGTCGGGTCGTTCTGGTAGAGGGCAAAGCGTGGGCCCATGAAGATGGGCAATGCCACCGACTGCGCGCTCCGGCTATTGCCGCGGTAGACAAATGCGCCGACCGTCCAGTCGAGTTTCTGCATCGTGCCGTTGAAACGCAGCTCAGCCGTCTTGTAGGTGAAGGCCTGCAAGCCATTCACGACCGAATAACTGAGCGGTGAACCGTCCTGGTCCGTCGAGAACTCGCCGTTCCACTTGCGGTAGGCAACGATCAGCTTCGCACTCAGATTGTCCTGAAAGCGCCAGTCCATCGTTGCGGACACGCCCTTCTGCTCGAGCGCCGTCTTCGGTGGGAAGGAAAGCCCCGTATACGGATCGGAGAACGTGTCGTACGTGGTGCGGTGATTCGGCGGCAGGAAACGGGCGTCGTAGTGCACCCCGTAGGTCGCGAACATCAGGTTGTCCCAGCCAGACCCGGCCGGCGGAATGATGGTAAGCAGCGAGTCGGGGCGAGCCTCCGAATCGTCTCTCTGATAATCGACGGACACACCGAAATCAACGGAATCGCTCGCCACGAAACGAAACTGCGCGCGGGCGCCGCTCACGTCCGTGCCACCCAGGGTGCCGACTTTGCAGCCTTGATCGCGATTGCGGGTCGTCGCCGGCAGCGTGCCCGAAAGAGCCGGGAACGCGCAGACGAAGTCGATCCTGTCCTGGTAGCCGTCCGACTTCTTCGACATGCCCGTGATGCGGGCGAAGACCTTGTCGGCCACGAGCGCGAAGTCGTAGCTGCCGCGCAGATCGACGCGATTGAAGTCGCCCACCGTGCCTTCGATGAAGCCGGTGTTGTCGCCCTTCGGCGGCTTCGAAACATAGTGCACGGCGCCGCCGATGGAACCGCGGCCGTCCAGGGTTCCCTGCGGTCCGCGCGACACTTCGACGCGCTCGAGATCGAGGAGGTCGAACTGCGAGGACATGACCGTCGGGTAGTAGACGTCGTCCACGTAGATACCGACGCCTGGCTCGAAGGCAAAGTTGAAGTCGTATTGGCCGATGCCGCGGATATAGGCGGTCAGCGTGTTGCCGAAGGCCTGCTGCGAGGGCCGGAAGCTCGCGTTCGGCACCGTGTAAGCGATTTCAGACGCCGACGTGAAGCCACGCTGCTCAATGTCGGTGGCGGTGATCGCCGTGATGGCGATAGGCGTTTCCTGCAGTTTCTCCTCGCGGTAGCGAGCAGTGACAACCACTTCTTCGAGTACGCCCGAGGAAGCCTGCGCTTCAGCGGCGGCGGCCGGCGTCGAGGTACTAAGCAGCGCGAAGGCAGCCGTGCCGCAGCCCAACATGCCGAGTCCCGCCATTGCGAGATGCCGGCGCGTGGATTGGAGCCAATGCCACGATGAAGTTTCCATTCAATATCCCCCCAGGTTTGGAACAGCAGAACCGGTCCGACATGCGATGCAAACTTGCAACAGCCGTGAACCCCTTCGCCCTCGAGTAGCTGCGGCGCGCTGCGGAGCGCAACTCCCGCTATTGCGTATATCTGGCCGAATTATGCTGCGCAGGACTCGACTAGAACGGAACGAAAGATCGCACTAGAGCGCAATGCGGACTGTTCGCTTTTTTACAACGCCCGTCAACCCCGTTGACGGGCGTCCCGGCTATTTCGACTTGGCAGCCGCTTGGTCGAAGTCGAGCTGCTGGTGCGCGCGATGAATGACATAAGCACGGATGATCTCGATCTGGTCGGCCGAGTAGTCGCTGGCGAAGCCAGCCATGCCGCGGTCTTTGAGTTCACCGTCGTGCACAACCGCCTGCCAGAACTTCGCATCCGTGAGGCCTACCGAGTAACGCAGATCCGGCACCACCCCACTGCTCACCCCGCTATCGCCGTGGCAGGTCCCGCAGGATCGGCTGTAGAGGGCTTTGCCCTGTGCAACGGTGTCTGCACTGGCAACTTCCGGCGGCGGCTGTAGCAATTTCTCCGCCACTGGTTCGGCGGGCGGGAGCTGATCCTTGCCATTGAGCTTGAAGGCAAGGACGCGCGGGACATTGCCCTTGATATGCGTGTCACGGGCGAGCTCGCCCGCCGCGAGGCCGAAGGCGCCACCCCAGCCAATCTCGACCGCGATGTACTGATCGCCGTCGACGTCGTAGGTGATGGCGGGCGCGAGAATGCCGGTGCCTGTCTGCGTCGACCACAGGCGCTTGCCGGTGTCCGCCTGGTAGGCGATGAAATCGCCCATTGCCGTGCCCTGGAACACAAGATTGCCCGCCGTCGCGAGCACGCCGCCGTTCCACGGCAAGGGAAACTCGGCGCGCCAGGCTTCTTTCTGGGTAGCCGGATTCCACGCTGCCAGGTGGCCTTTCATCGTTGACTTGATCTGTGCGCGCGCCGCCGGATCCTCCGGCATGCTCCCGGCGCCGAAATCGATACCGACATTGAAGGCCTGATTCTTCGGCGCGTACTTCGTGTCCGCAATGTAGACGAACGCGATGTCGGTCACCGGCAGATAGACGAGGCCGGTGACGGGACTGAACGCCATCGGTTGCCAGTTATGCGCGCCGCCCGGTCCCGGCATCGAGACCCACGGCTTGCCGGTCGAACCGTAGCGCGCCTGCGGATTTTCGATGGGACGGCCCGTCTTGAGGTCGACGCCCTTCGCCCAGTTGACCGTCGTAAAGCTGTTCGCGGAGATCAGCTGACCGGTCACGCGGTCGAGCACATAGAAGAAGCCATTCTTCGGCGCCTGCATGATGACCTGGCGCGGCTTGCCGTCGATGGTGATGTCCGCAAGCATCAGGTGCTGCGTGGCCGTGAAGTCCCAGCTTTCGCCAGGCGTCGTCTGGTAGTGCCAGACGTACTCGCCTGTGTCGGGGCGCAGCGCCACGATCGAGGAAAGATACAGATTGTCACCGCCGCCCGGGCTGCGTATCGCCTGGTTCCAGGGCGAGCCGTTACCGACGCCGATATAGAGCAGATCGAGCTTCGGGTCGTAGGCCATCGCGTCCCAGACCGTGCCGCCGCCGCCTTGCTTCCACCACGTGCCTTTCCAGGTTTTCGCGGCTTTCTCGAGCGCAGCGCTCTCGAAGGGTTGCGAGGGATCGCCGGGCACCGTGTAGAAGCGCCACACGAGCTTGCCGCTGTCCGCGTCATAGGCCGAAACGTAACCGCGCACTCCCATCTCAGCGCCGCCGTTACCGATGATGACTTTGCCTTTGACGATGCGCGGCGCGCCGGTAATCGTGTAAGGGAGCTTCGGGTCGGTTGTCTGCACATCCCAGGCGGGTTGGCCGGTGGCCGCGTCGAGCGCGATCAATCGTCCGTCGAGTGTCCCGAGGTAAACGCGGCCCTTCCAGGCTGCGACACCGCGATTCGCCACATCGCAGCACGCGTGCACGCCCCACGCGCCCGGAACCTTCGGATCGTAGGCCCAGAGTTGCTTGCCCGTGCGCGCGTCCAGGGCAAACACCTTGCTCCACGCCGCGGTGACATACATGACGCCGTCGACGACGAGCGGCGTTGATTCCTGGGCGCGATGCGCGGTGTCGAGATCGTAATGCCACGTGAGGCCAAGCTGCGCCACGTTGCTTGCATCGACCTGCTTGAGCGGACTGAAGCGCTGCTCATCGTAGGTACGGCCGTAGCTCATCCAGTTGCCGGCCTCCGTGTCCGCGGCCGTCAGGCGCGCCGCGTCGACCGCTGCAACCGGCTTCGCCGGCGTTTGCGGAGCCGTGCCGGTTGAAGAAGGCCCGCCGCCGCAGCCGGCGGCGAGCACCAGGACACCTACAGCCAACCCACGCATCGCTGACACTGTGTATTGCTCCGCTCAGATGAGCATGCAGACAGACTTGAGCTCCGTGTACATGTCGATGCCCACGCGGCCATGCTCGCGTCCGAGGCCCGACTGCTTGAAGCCGCCGAATGGCATGCTCGGGTCGATCATGTTGTGGCAGTTGACCCAGACCGTGCCCGCTTTGATCTTCGGCACGAGCCGGTGCACGGTGCTCAGATCGTTCGACCAGACACTCGCGCCCAGACCGTACGGCGTGTCGTTCGCAGCCGCGGCAATCTCGTCGATATCATCGAAGCGCTGTGCCACGAGCACGGGTCCAAAGATTTCCTCGCGCGCCACCCGCATCTCCGGCTTGATGTTCACGAGCACGGTCGGCTTCACATAGTAGCCGTCGCTACCCGCCGCTCCGCCGCCTGCGGCAATCGACGCACCCTGCTTCTTGCCCGACTCGATGTACTCAAGCACGCGATCCTGCTGCTCGCGCGAGACGAGCGGCCCCATCTGCGTGGCGGGATCGAGACCCGGACCCAGCTTCATGCTGTTGGCCGCGCCGCTGATGCCCTCGACGACCTTGTCGAAGATCTTGCGATGGACGAAGAGGCGCGAGCCTGCGGTGCAGACCTGCCCCGAGTTGAAGAAGATCGCCATTGCAGCGCCGCCGACGGCCGCATTGATGTCGACGTCCGGGAACACGATCATCGGTGACTTGCCGCCGAGTTCGAGCGACACGCGCTTCATCGTGTCGGTCGCCGCCTTGTTGATGATCTTGCCGACAGCGGTCGATCCCGTGAACGCGATCTTGTCGACGCCCGGATGGGCGACGAGCGCCGCGCCGGTCGTCTCGCCGAGGCCGGTGAGAATATTCACGACGCCCGGCGGGAAGCCCGCTTCGATGATCAGCTCGCCCAGTCGCAGCGAGGTGAGTGGTGTCTGTTCGGCAGGCTTCAGCACGCAGGTGCAGCCCGCAGCGAGCGCCGGCGCGAGTTTCCACGCCGCCATCGCCAGCGGGAAGTTCCACGGCACGATCTGTGCGATGACGCCGAGCGGTTCACGCCGCGTGTAGGTGTTGAACTTCGCGCCTGGCGGTCCATGGATCGAACTCTCGAAGGTCGATCCTTCGATCTTGGTTGCCCAGCCCGCCATGTAGCGGAAGTAATCGCGCGCGCCGGGCACGTCGATAATGCTCGCCATGAACTTGGTCTTGCCGTTGTTGATGCTCTCGAGCTCGGCGAGTTCGGCGGCGTGCTTCTCGATGAGGTCCGACAGTTTCCACAGCAGTGCTTCGCGCTGGTTGGGAGCCATGTCGGGCCAGGGGCCCTTCTCGAATGCCTGCCGCGCTGCCGCGACGGCGCGATCCACGTCGCTTGCGCCCGCATCGGCAACGCTCGAGATCTCCCGGCCAGTCGCGGGATCGAATACTGCGATGCGTTCCTTCGATCGGGGCTCCACCCACTCGCCATTGATGAGGAGGCGCGGGGCGCGCTTGAGGAACTGGGCCACAACGGGCGAAGGCGCCAGCTGCGGTGCGATTGCGGACGGTGCCAGGGATGCGTTCACGGGGAACTCCTGAGGAACTTTTATGTGTACTTAAGGGCGCTACTATGCGGCCGGGCCACATAGGCCGGGCTCAACCATGAAGGATACAAGACTCGACCAACAGAGAAAGCGCCAATAGCGCCCTCTGCACTCAACCAAAGGTGCGCAGCACTTCCGGCACCTTATTCGGCTATTTTCCCCCAAGGTGCGTCACTATTGAACGCAAACCGGGGAAAATGACTCGGCGCCCTCTGCTCCTGGAGTTCCATTGATGGCCGGCCAAAATCCCAAGCACGCCTTTCCCCTTCCTTCGGAAATCAAACCCGTTCCCGGGACCGAGGGCTGGCAGGACATGTATCCGTATTACACGCATGTGCGTCCCGGGGACGATAAGCGCTTCTGGTTCTACAACTCGATGCATTTCCCCGAGCCGATGCCGGCATTCGATTGCATCACGGCCGAGGTTCCCTACTCCGGCATGGGCGCCTTCACGACGCGCGTCTTTGCCTTTCCGACCGCGCTCGGCATCGACCATCGCATCATCAACGGCCGCGTCTACATCACCGCGAACTCGGTGACCGACCCCAAGGAAATCGAGCGTCGCCTGAAGCTCTTCCAGGAACGCGCGCCCTATTACTTTCAGAACTGGAACAAGCTCTATGACGGCTGGAAGGTGCGGCTGCGCAATCTGATCGCGGAAGTCGACGGCATCGTCGTGCCGGAGCTGCCCGATTTCGAGGATCCCGCCGTTGTCACCGAAGCACGCGGCATCGCGCAGAACCACTTCGTGCGCGTGGCGTTTCATCGCACGGTCGAGTGCTTCTCGAAGATGTGGCATCACCATTTCGAGTTTCTGATGCTCGGCTATGGCGCGTATCTCGTGTTCTTTCAGTTCTGCAAGAAGGCCTTCCCCGAGATTGCCGATCAGACGGTCGCGCGCATGGTCGCGGGTATCGACGTGCTGATGTTCCGCCCGGACGACGAGCTGAAGCGTCTCGCGCGGCTCGCGGTCGAACTGAACATCGATGGCAAATTCGTCGAGGGCGCGAGCGCCGAGAGCATCATGGCGACGCTGCGCAAACTCGGCGAACCGGGGGCGCGCTGGCTGCAGGCGCTCGATGCAGCCCGTGACCCGTGGTTCAACACCTCGACCGGCGACGGCTTCTATCATCACCACCGCAGCTGGAACGACGATCTTTC
>JBGPLJ010000074.1:0-12887 GCA_041486385.1 Steroidobacteraceae bacterium | reverse complement strand
GGCGCCGCTCGCCGCCTGCGGCTTCCATTTGCAGAACGCGGCGCGCCTCTCGCCCTCCATGTCGATCACCTACGTTGATGCCGAGGACACACACACCGAGTTTCATCGGGCGCTGATCGAAGCGCTCGACGGCGCCGGCGCGCGCGTCACGAATCAGCGCGACCAGGCAACCGCGGTCGTCTCGATCAAGAAAGATGAGACGGGCCAGCGCGTACTTTCCGTTTCCGCGCAGAACACGCCGCGCGAGTACGAGGTTTCGTATACCGTCACTTTCGCGGTCAACGCCGGCGACAAGTTGCTGCTCGCGCCGCAGACCGTCACGCTCACGCGCGATTACAGCTTCGATGAACGCGCGCTGCTCGCCAAAGGACGCGAAGAAGACGTGCTGCGCGCCGCGCTCGCGAACGACATCGTTGGCATCGTGATGCGCCGTCTTGCCAGCCTCTGAGGTTCTGCTGCTGCAATCCATCGCGCGGGTGGACCTGGCGCTGCTCCTCGATCGCTACGGGCTCGAGCTGAACCTGAGACCTCCGGGCGATGAGCTGCCGGGCTCCTACTGGGGAGAAAGCGAGGCGGGCCTCAAGGGGCGGCAGCTGTTCGTGCGCATGGATACGCCCGTGCACTCGGCGCTGCACGAGGCCTGCCACTACGTATGCATCACGCCGGAGCGCCGCGTCGGCATCGATACCGATGCGGGCGGCGACGACCTGGAGGAGTGTGCAGTCTGCTACCTGCAGATTCTCCTCGCCGATCATCTGCCGCGCGTTGGACGCGAGCGCATGATGCGCGACATGGACAGCTGGGGTTATACCTTCCGCCTCGGCGCGGCGCGCGTGTGGTTCGAGCAGGATGCGGAGGACGCGCGCGCTTGGTTGCTGCGCCGTGAAATCATCCGGGACAGTGGCGAACCGACCTGGAATCTTCGTGGACCGGAGTGATCTTTCGATGCAGCGGGCCTTGATTGCCGCAGCGGTTCTCGTGCTTGCCGGTTGCGCGGACCTTGAGCTCTTCGTCGCCAACGCTGCGAGCGACCGGGCGCCGTGCACGGCGAAGGGCGGCCTGGCGTACGGCAGCGAGCCACGTCAGAAACTCGACATCTTCAGTCCATTCAATCCGGCGCGCAGCCGCAATCACAGGCCGGATTGCGCGGCAGGTGGGTCCGCTCCGGTCGTTGTATTCTTCCATGGCGGCGGCTGGACCACAGATTCGAAAGACGAATACCGCTTCGTCGGTGCGGCGCTCGCGGACAAGGGCTGGGTGGCGGTCGTGCCGAGCTACCGGGTTTACCCCAAAGTCCGCTTTCCAGTGTTCGTCGACGACGCGGCGCGGGCCGTCGCCTGGGTGCAGGCGCATGCGGCTGAATACGGAGGCGATCCGGCGCGCATCTTCGTCATGGGCCATTCCTCGGGCGCGCATCTTGCGCTGCTGGTCGCACTCGACAAGAGCTACCTGGCCGCTTACGGAGCGAATGCGAATGACATCGCCGGCGTGATCGGACTCTCGGGCCCCTACGATTTCCTGCCGTTCGCCACTGAAAAGCTGCGGCACGTATTCGCCGGAGCCGCGGATCCTCTCATCACGCAGCCGATGCACTTCGTGCGGGCAGACGCACCGCCGATCCTGCTGCTCCATGGCAGTGCCGATACGGTGGTAGCCCCGCAGAATTCGGTCAATCTCGCTGCTGCAATTGCGCGCGCGGGTGGCCGCGTCACGCTCAAGATCTACGATCTGCGCGATCACGCGGATCTCGTCGCCGCCTTCAGCAAATTGAAGGAAGACCCCGCACCAGTACTGCGCGATCTGGAGGCATTCGTCGGGACAGCGCCGGGCGTCAGCGAAAAAGATCGGTCGCGCTGACGAGTTCGTGCGTGATGCCGGGCTCAAGTGCCGAATGGCCCGCATCGGGAACGATGCGCAAGTGCGCCTCGGGCCAGGCCTCGTGTAACTCCCACGCACTTGCCGCCGGGCACACGACGTCGTAGCGCCCCTGCACGATGGCGCCCGGGATGTGGCGCAGGGATTCGGCGTTGCGAATGAGCTGATCTTCGGCGTAGAAGAAACCCTTGTTCACGAAGTAGTGGGTCTCGATGCGCGCGATCGCGAGTGCGAATCGATCCGTGCCCCAGCTCTTGATGTTTTCCTCGTTGATGCGCAGATAACTCGTCGAGGCTTCCCACACCGACCAGGCGCGCGCCGCACGCTTTGCGACCATCGGGTCCGATCCGGTGAGGCGGCGGTGATAGGCCTGCAGCAGGTTGTCGCGTTCTGCGAGCGGAATCGGCGCGACAAAGTGCCGCCAGCGGTCCGGAAAAATGAAACTTGCTCCGGCCTGATAGAACCAGTCGATCTCCCAGCGGCGCAGCAGAAAGATTCCGCGCAGGACGAGTTCGCTGACGCGCTCAGGATGCGTTTGGGCGTAGGCGAGGCCGAGCGTGCTGCCCCAGGATCCGCCAAACACCTGCCAGCGGTCGATCTCGAGCTTCTCGCGCAATTTCTCCATGTCGGCGACGAGGTGCCAGGTCGTGTTCTCCACGAGGCTCGCGTGCGGACGGCTGCGGCCGCAGCCGCGCTGGTCAAAAATAATGATGCGATAGTGTTTCGGATCGAAGAAGCAGCGGGACTTCTCACTCGCACCCGCGCCCGGCCCGCCGTGCACGAAGACGACGGGTTTGCCCTTCGGATTGCCGCATTCCTCGAAGTAGAGATCGTGCAGGTCCGAGACGCGCAGGCGCCCGCGCCGGTACGGCTGCAGCATCGGATAGAGCGTGCGCAGCTTCGGTTTGCGCGCCGCGCGCGCCGGCTTCTTGCGGGTGCGTTTCATGCCGTTGGTTCCTGGCGCCCTACCATGCGCCCGAGCGGCCGGCCACCGATGAGATGCAGATGCAGGTGATAGACCTCCTGACCGCCGTGCGCATTGCAGTTGATGATGAGCCGATAGCCGTTCTCTGCGATGCCTTCCTGCCTCGCCAGATCGCGCGCCACGATCATCATGTGGCCGACGAGCGACTCGTCTTCGTCGGCGATGTCGTTCGACGTTGGAATCGGCTTGTTCGGCACGATGAGAATGTGAGTGGGTGCCACTGGCCGTATGTCGCGAAATGCGATGACACGGTCATCCTTGTGGACGATCGTCGCGGGTAGCTCGCCCGCGATGATTCTCTCGAAGAGGGTCGGCATGGACTTAAGGTCTCCGGCCACGAGTCGATGCCGGTCACTATAACTTAAGCCGGTGCCTGGTGATCCGTTCGACGCTTGCCCGCTGTGGCCGCATAATTGCGCCCTCCATGAAGATTCGATCGGACCAGCTTGCGGGACATCTGGCGGCCAGGCTATTGCCGGCCTATCTCATTTCCGGCGACGAGCCGCTCCTCGTCGGCGAGGCTGCCGACGCGATTCGCGCGAAGGCGCGGCAGGAAGGCTACGCGGAGCGCGAAGTCTTCTTCGTCGAACGGAGCTTTGACTGGAATTCGTTGCGCGCGGCCGGCCAGTCGCTGTCACTGTTCGCGGCGCGCCGCATTCTCGAAGTGAAGATGCCCAGCGGCAAGGCGGGCGTCGATGGATCCAGGGCGCTGGTGGAGCTGATCGAGCGTCCGCCACCCGACACCTTGCTCCTGGTCATCACGGATCAACTCGATCGCGACGCTCTGAAGTCCGCGTGGGTGGGTGCGATGGAGGAGCGGGCCGGGTGGGTGCAGATCTGGCCCGTCAAAATCGGCGAGCTGCCGCGCTGGATCGCAGCGCGCATGGCGCGCCTTGGATTGAAGGCGGACGCCGACGCCACGCAGCTGCTCGCCGAGAGAGTGGAGGGCAACCTGCTCGCCGCGAATCAGGAGATTGAAAAGCTCGCGCTCCTCAATCCCGGCGGCACCATCGATGCGGCGGCTGTTGCGCACGCGGTTGCGAACAGCGCGCGCTATGACATCTTTCAGCTGAGCGAGGCGGCGCTCGACGGCGACGCTGCCCGCGCGCTCAGAATACTGGCCGGCCTGAAGAGCGAAGGGACGGAAGCGCCGCTCGTGCTCTGGGCACTCGCGAAGGAGCTGCGTTCATTGTGGCAAGGGCAGATGCGCGCGCAAAACGGTGAGGCGGCCAGTCATCCGCCTGCGTGGACGCGGCCATCGGCCGCGCTCGCGCAAGCGCAGCGGCGCGCGGCGAGCCTGCCGCTTGATCAGTTGCTGCGCGACTGCGCCACCATCGATCGCATGATCAAGGGCCAGGCCGCAGGCGATCCCTGGGACGCTCTCGCACGCATGACCACAACGTTGGCCGGCAAGGTGTTGGTGCCGGTGAGGAGATCCAATGTCGCTGAAGTTGCCGGCTCTTGATCCGAGGACGGTCGAGGCGCGGACCCAGTCGGGTTATCCCGAGCCGTACCGCTCGCAGGTTCTGCCGCGCGAGAAGCGCGCGCTGGGCGACGCCTGCGGGCTCACCAAGATCGGCATCAATTGCACGACGCTCAATCCGGGCAAAGTGTCGTCCATGCGTCACTGGCACTCGCACGAAGATGAGTTCGTCTATGTGCTCGAGGGAGAGATCATCCTGAAGACGGATGCCGGCGAACAGACGCTCACTTCCGGGATGTGCGCGGGCTTCAAGGCGGGCGTGACCGATGGGCATCAGTTCCTGAATCGCAGTGCCCGCCCGGCCGTGTATCTCGAAGTCAGCAATCGCGATCCGCTCGATATCGGCGATTATGCTGAAGCCGATTTGCGCTGGAATGCGCCGGAGCATCGTGGGAAGTTCACGCGAAGGAATGGGGAGCCTTGCTGAGCTCCCTCATGATTATGAGTATCGCATTCGCGTATCTGCATCACCTTGCGGCGTTCGTAGTGTTTGCCGCGCTCTTCATGGAGCTGGTGCTCATCAAGGGTGAGCTGACGGCGTGGAGCGCACGCAAAATTCTGCTCTACGACCTGATCTACGGCATCGCCGCCGGTGTGCTGATCGTCGCGGGGCTCCTGCGCGTCGTGTATTTCGAGAAAGGCGCGCACTACTATCTCCATGATGTGCCCTTCATCGTGAAGATGGCGCTGTTCGCCAGCGTGGGACTCCTGTCCGTCTATCCGACGCGCGTGTTCCTGTCCTGGCGGGCCGGGCTCAAACAGGGCGTAGTTCCCGCACTTGACGATGTCGCGCGACGCCGGATCGCCCGTGTCATTCACACTGAACTGACGGGCATCGCATTCATCATTCTTTGCGCAGTGCTGATGGCGCGCGGCATCGGCTACTTCGGCTGAGCCCAAGTGCGCGGCGCGCGTAACACGCGCCGCATACGCTTTGCATTGCAATAACATTTCGGGCAGGGTTAGCGTCAATGCATCCGATTGGCATCTTTGGCGGCACCTTCGACCCGATTCACTACGGGCATCTGCGCACGGCATTCGAGCTGTTGCAGGCCCTGCGCCTGACGGAAGTGCGGTTCATGCCGGCAGGCAATCCGCCGCACCGGGAACAGGCGGTCGCGACGGCGGAGCAACGTCTGGCGATGGTGATAGCCGCGACCGAGGGGCAGCACGGATTTGTGGTCGATGATCGGGAAATGCGGCGCGACGGACCCTCATATTCGGTCGATACACTCGCCTCATTACGTGCGGAAAATCCCGATCGCTCGCTTTGTCTCATCGTCGGCATGGACGCGTTTCTCAGCCTTCCCAAGTGGTATCAGTGGCGCGAGATCCTGCAACTGGCGCACGTGGTTGTCGCGCATCGGCCAGGCTGGCGCGCTCCCGGCATGGGCCCGCTCGGTGAACTTCTCGTCGACCGGGGCACCGGACGCATCGGGGACTTGCATGAAGCGCGCGCAGGGTGCATTTATATACACGCCGTGACCCAACTGGAAATATCCTCCACCGAAGTGCGCAACCTGATTTCTGCCGGACGCGATCCGCGCTTTCTCATGCCCGACGCCGTCCGCAAGGTCATCCACGATTCGGGCGTGTACGCCCGGAAGTCTTAATAAGAAACCTTGAGCGCCGCCCGCAGGAAAATTCCCCGCAAGAGCCCGAAACGGCGCGTCAACGGTGCGGCCGCGCTGGCGCCGTCCTCGGCCAAGACAGCCCGAGCGCGACTCGACAAGCTCGTTGCGACCGCGCTCGACGACATGAAAGCGGTCAACGTGAAAGTGATCGACGTTCACAAGCTCTCCGACATCTTCGACACGCTGGTCATCGCGAGCGGTAATTCCGATCGGCACGTGCGATCGATTGCCGAGCGCCTGGTGCAGCAAGCGAAGTCTGCGGGTCACCCGCCGCTCGGGGTGGAAGGCCAGAAGACCGGCGAGTGGGTGCTCGTCGATCTCGGCGACTACGTGGTGCACGTGATGCTGCCACGCGTGCGCGAGTTCTACGGCCTCGAGAAACTCTGGTCCGTCGCTTAGGGTGAAGAAGGGGTCAGATTTATTTTTCGGCGCTCTATCGCGAGCCTTGATCGAGGAGGTCCTTTCGGGACCGCCGTAAACCCATCCCTGGGGGCTGCGAGAAAAACGTCCTGTTTTTCACGCTCCCGAAAAGACCTCCCCGACCAAGTCTCCGAACAATTCCGAGCGCCGAAACATGTTTCCGACCCCGCATTCACAGTTGGTTGGCGATGAAGCTCCGAGTACTCGCCGCTGGCACACGTCTGCCCGACTGGGTGAATGAGGCTTGCGCTGATTACGCCAAGCGCTTCGGCAGTCAACTGAAATTCGAACTCGTTGAGATTCCCGTGAGCGCGCGCGGCGCGAATGCCGACGTCGCGCGTGCCGTCGCGCGCGAAGGCGACAAGATGCTCGCGGCCATTCGCACCGGCGATTTCGTCGTTGCGCTGGAGGTCGGCGGCAAGACCCTGAGTACGGCTGAGGTTGCGCTCTGGCTGAGCGCGAGATTGCAGGAAGGACGCGACCTGGTGTTCCTTATCGGCGGACCGGACGGCCTTGCGAGTGCCTGCGTCGAACGCGCGAACCTCAGGCTCTCGCTCTCGGCGCTGACGCTGCCCCACGGCCTGGCCCGCGTGCTGTTGATCGAACAGCTGTATCGCGCGTTCACGTTTGGCAAGGGCCACCCCTACCATCGCGCCTAGATAAAAGAGTCCCGTCGAGAAGATCGCGAAATCAGGAATGTCGCCCCATTGCCGGCGGTGCTATTCTGCCGAGCCTTCAGGCCAAGTCGCGCCTTGCTACGTAATTGATTGAAAGATAAGGCTTTATGTGGGCATCGGTCGGATGATGGCGTCTCCTTCTCTATTATTGGCTTCGGCTTCTCCACGGCGACGCGAACTGTTGCGCCAGATTGGCATTGAGCCCGAGGTCGTGCCGGCGCACGTCGATGAGTCGAGGCTGGCTGGCGAAGCACCCGTCGCCTATGTGAGCCGACTCGCGCGACTGAAGGCCGAGTCGGTGTGGCATGCATTACCGGCCGCGCGGCGCCACACTGTTCTGGCAGCCGACACTGCAGTCGTTCTAGGCAGCGAAATTCTCGGTAAACCGCTCGATCGCCAGCAGGGGCTCGACATGCTGGCGCGCCTGAGCGATCGCACGCACGAAGTTGTCACCAGCGTTGCAGTCAAGACCGCGCGTGCACTCGAAGTCCGCGTCAACGTCAGCCAGGTTACTTTTCGTGCTTTGCAGCGTGCGGAGTGCGAGGCGTATTGGGACACGGGCGAGCCGCTCGACAAGGCCGGTGGGTATGCCGTGCAAGGGCGCGCAGCAATCTTCATCCGGAGCCTGAGCGGAAGCTTCTCCGGCGTGATGGGCTTGCCGCTCTTTGAAACAGCGGAACTTCTGCGCGCCGCGGGGATCGATCCTCTCACGAGTCGCGCAGCCAGCCTCCGCGGAGACCCACAGTGAGCGCGGAGATCCTGGTGAATGTGATGCCGCGCGAAACCCGCGCGGCGCTCGTCGAAAACGGCGTGGTGCAGGAGCTCTACGTCGAACGCGCGAATCGGGTCGGCATCATCAGCAACATCTACAAAGGGCGCGTCTCGCGCGTACTGCCCGGCATGCAGGCGGCTTTCATCGACGTCGGTCTCGAACGCACGGCGTTTCTGCACGTGTCGGATATCGCGAGCGCGCACGATGAGGAAACGGAGGTCGCCGCCGAGCGCAGCGCCGATATTCGCGAGCACATGCGCGAGGGCGATGAGATTCTGGTGCAGGTCCTGAAGGATCCGCTCGGCACCAAGGGCGCGCGTCTGACGACGTTCGTGAGCATACCGTCGCGTTATCTCGTGTACCTGCCGAAGGGCAAGGGCATCGGGGTATCGACGCGCATCGAAGATGAAAATGAACGCGGACGACTGCGTGATTCCGTCACCGGCGCGGTTCCCGGCGCTACGAATGGCGGCTACATCGTGCGCACGGTGGCCGAGGGCGTGGACTCCGCGGAGCTGCGCGATGACCTGCTGTTTCTGCATCGCCTGTGGGGCATGGTTCGCGACAAGGGTTTGCGCGCGGCCGCAGGCGAGCTCGTGCACGAGGATTTGCCGCTGCCACTGCGGCTGCTGCGCGATCAGCTGGGGCCAGGCATCGATCACATCGTGGTCGACAACGCCGTCGTGCACGCGCGAATGCTCGAGTTTGCGCGCACATTCATGCTCGCGAGCGCCGACAAGGTCGAGCTTTACAGCGGCGCACGGCCGATATTCGATCTGCACAGCATCGAGGATGAGCTGGCGAAGGCGCTCGAGCGCAAGGTGCCGCTCAAATCCGGCGGCTACGTCGTGATCGATCAGACCGAAGCCATGACGACGATCGACGTCAACACGGGCGCCTACGTCGGTCATCGCAATCTCGAGGAGACGATCTATCGCACCAATCTCGAGGCGGCGGTCAGCATCGCGCGGCAACTGCGCCTGAGAAATCTCGGCGGCATCATCATCATCGACTTCATCGACATGCAGGAAGAGGAACACCGTCGCCAGGTGCTGCAGGCGCTCGAGAAAGTGCTTGCCGCCGATCACGCGAAGACGCACATCTCCTCGGTGTCGCCGCTCGGGCTCGTCGAGATGACGCGCAAACGCACGCGCGAGAGTCTGGAACACCTGCTGTGCGAGCCGTGCGGTGCGTGCGAGGGCCGGGGCTTCGTGAAGACGGCGGAGACGATCTGCTACGAGATCTTCCGCGAATTGCTGCGCCAGGCGCGACAGTTCGACTGCCAGCAGTTCATGGTGCTCGCGCATCAGGACGTGATCGAGCGGCTGCTCGACGAGGAATCCGCGCCGCTCGGCGAGCTCGAGGTGCTGACCGGCAAGCCCATCCGGCTGCAGACCGAAGCGCTGTACGCGTCGGATCAGTACGACGTGGTGCTCATGTAGTTGCCGCCCATGCCGCTCACCGCTCTTAGAATTCCCTGGCGCCGCATTGCGAAATGGTCGGCCGCGACACTCGGATCGCTCGTGATCCTGCTCGCGCTTGCGATCGGCGCAATGCGTATCGCGCTCGATCAGGTACCGGCCTATCGCGAGGACATTCGCGCATGGGTCAACAAGTCGACGGGGCTCGAAGTCGACTTCCACGACCTGAAGCCGCGCTGGCGCTTCTACGGACCGGAGGTCTACTTCAGCGATGTCAAGCTCAAGGCGCCGCTGACGGGTGTCGTGCTGGCGGAAGCTCAGGGCGGCAGTGTCGCCATCGATCTGTGGCACCTCATTTTTCGCGCGGAACTTCTCGCCGGCCGCGTGACCTTCGAGCGGCCCGTGTTGAATCTGATACGCACGCCTGAGGGGCGCGTCGAAATCCTCGGCCAGGAAGCGATTCGCCGCCGCGACCCCTCCAAGCCACCGCTGTCGCTTGATGATCTGCCGACCGGCAAGCTTGCGATCGAGAACGCAATCGTTACTTTCACCGACCTCACGAATCAGGGCAGGTCATGGCACCTGACCGACATCGACGTGCTGCTCGAACGCAATCGCAGCGCTCTCGCGGTCAAGGCCCATATCGATCTGCCGGCGAACCTCGGCCGCACACTCGATCTCAGCGGCGCGAGTGCGGGGCACCTGGGAAATTTCGACAAGCTCGACTGGCATTTCGAAGTCGTGGCAAGCGATCTGAAGTTCGCCGGCTGGAATGAAATTCTTGGCGACGACCTGCGCCTGCCACATGACGGCAGCGGCGGCATGCGGATCGCCGGCGTGTTCGTCGGGCGCGACCTCGTCGAGGCACAGCTGCGCCTGCAACTGGCGGACGTGCGGCTGGGCGATGGCACCGCTGAGCTGCCGGAGTCCCGCTTCGGCGTGATCGCCGGCGATTTCCTGTTGAAGGAAACAGACGGTGCGTGGCATCTCGAGGGCAAGGACGTCGAATTGACGCGCACCGGCCGGCCCTGGAGCACGCCGGGCTTTATTGCGGACTGGCGCCTCGAGGGGCATCACCTGCGCGCGCTCAAGGGCGAGGCCCGCTATTTGCGGCTGGATAACCTCACGCCGCTGGTCGCCCTCCTGCCGCCAGGCCCGTTGCGAACACATCTCGTCGAGCTGAGTCCGGAAGGAGAAGTCCGCGATTTCAGTCTCGACTATGCGAATGTCGACGGCGCAACGCCGGAACTGCGCTCGCTCGATGCGCGGCTCGAGTCGGTCGGCTTCGGACCGAGCGGTCGTGCGCCCGGGGTGCGTGGGATCAGTGCCCGGCTGACGGGTCGTGCGAATCACCTGAGCGTCAATCTCGACTCCACTCAATTCGCGCTGCTTGCGCCCGTGGTGTTCCGTGTGCCGTTGCTGGCGGATCACCTGCAGGCGCGCTTTGAGGCCGACTATCGATCCACGGGAGTGCGCATCGAAGCGCACAACGTCGCTATCGCCAGCCCGCACGGGCTGGGCGACGCGGAAGTTTCCCTGTGGCTGCCGTCCGACGGCAGTTCACCGACACTTGACCTGACGGCGCACGTGAAGAACGGCGACGCGAGCCAGGCCTGGCAGTACATGCCGATCAACAAACTCTCGGACAAGCCGCTCGCCTGGCTCGATCAGGCGTTCATCTCGGGCCGGGTTCCGCAAGCTGAAATCGTCTACCGCGGTCCACTGCGGAGCTTTCCTTTTCGCGACGGGCAGGGACTCTTTCGCATCGCCGGGCGCACTGAAAACATGACGCTGAGCTATCAGCCGGGCTGGCCCGTGCTCACCGGCCTTGCAGTCGACTTTGAATTCCTGAATGCAGGCCTCAATGCGAAAGTTACCCAGGCGAACCTCGCCGGCCTCGTGGTCGAGAAGGGCAGCGCGACCTTTCCGGACTTGAAGGAGGGTGAGCTGTCAGTGGATGCGAGTGCGCATGGCGATCTTGCCGCGGCATTGAAGTACGTGCAGGCAACGCCACTCGGTCCGAAGTTTGGCCCCATGTTCATGCAGCTCGCGGGCGCAGGCCCGACGCATTCCTCGGTGCGGCTCTATCTGCCGATCAAACATCTGGATGATCGGCGTATCGACGTGGAGGTTGGCCTGAATGCCGATCGTGTCGCGCTCGCGGACAGCAAGCACCCGGCCGAGGACGTGCGCGGCACCCTGCGCATTCACAATACCGAAGTGCTCACCGAGGCTCTCACGGCCAATTATCTGGGCGGCCCAGTGCGCATCGATGCCACCACCGAGTCCGCCGGAGCGAAGGGAGTCTTCGACACCGTGTTGCGCGCGAGCGGACGCACGCAAATGGTTCCGCTCGCCGAGGAGCTGGAGGTGCCCGGCAAGATTCACGTCGCGGGCATGATTGACTGGCGCGCTATCGCTCGCATTGCGCGCGGCGCGGACCAGGCGCCGCGCGCGTCGCGGTTGCGGTTCGATTCGCAACTGCGATCCGTTGAGCTTGGGCTGCCTGAGCCACTCGCGCGCGCCGCCGTCGACAATCGAGGTCTGCACGTCGATGCGCAATGGCGCGACGCTGATGCAACCGCGCGCGTGACGTACGGCGAGAATACGCACGCCGCGCTCCGGTTTACGCGTGCCGACGCCGGCTGGAGCCTCGAGCGCGGGGCCGCGCGCTTCGGCGGCGGCGATGCGCAATTGCCGAAAGACGCGGGTCTGTGGATCTCAGGTTCGGTCGCTGCGCTCGATCTTTCGCAATGGCTCGATCTGAAATCGGATCAGCCCGCCAGGCGTCCGCTCTCCGACTATCTGCGTGGCGTCGATCTGAGCGTGCGCCAGTTTGGCATTTTCGGATTTGCATTCAGCGGCGTCGACGGGCGGATGCGCGCCGAAGAGGGCGCCTGGCACGTCCACGTCGACAGCGATGCCGCGCGCGGCGACATCGTCGTGCCTTTCAATCTCGAAGGCGACATGCCGCTCGAACTCGACATGGACCGGCTCGTTATCGGAGAGCATCAGGCGGGCACGGGCTCGAGTCCGGATCCCACGCATTTCCCGTCGATGCGGCTCGCGGCCGATGCGTTTACGGCGTTCGGCAAGCGTTTTGGCACCCTGAGCGCCCAACTTGTGCGCGAGGATGCCGGGCTGCGCCTCAAGAGCTTCACCACGGCGAGTCACAGTTTCAGCGCCAAAGGCTCCGGCTCCTGGCTCAACACGGCCGCAGGCCAGCGCTCGGCGCTCGATTTCACTCTGGACAGCTCCGACGTGCTCGAAACCTTGAAGGACCTCGGCTACGGCGCCTCGCTCAGCGGCAAGCGGGGCGCCGCACAGGCGAAGCTCAGCTGGACGGGTGCGCCGGATGGGCAGCTATTCGAGCGCCTGTCGGGCACGGCCCACATTGAAGTCGCGAGCGGTCAGCTCTTCACCGTGCAGCCCGGCGCGGGCCGTGTCTTTGGCATGTTGAGCGTGGGTGCGCTCCCGCGGCGCCTGTCGCTCGACTTCAGCGATCTCACCGACAAGGGCCTCGCGTTCGACGTCATCCGGGGCGACTTCCGGCTTGCGAACGGCAACGCATACACCTCGAATCTGCTGTTGAAAGGCCCAGCTGCCGAAATTGGCATCGT
>JBGPLJ010000073.1:0-12968 GCA_041486385.1 Steroidobacteraceae bacterium | reverse complement strand
CGCCTGACGTAGCGAACATCTTCGCCGTTCATTAACTTCAGCAGAGATCGCATATAAAAAGCTTACCCTCCTCGGTCGCTAACTAAGACTCCGTTCCTAGAATATCGAAATTACGCTATTCATTTCCGGTTGCGCGGCGCTCGCGCTGCTGGCCGTGCTCGCAACGGCCTGCGGGTCGAACGAACCCGCCAAATCGGCAGCGCCGGTCGCCGGCTCGGGCGATGTCGCCTTCCTGAAGCTCGCCCAGGCAATCCTCAACGACCACTACGCCCGCCATCCCAGCCAGGCGACGGACCTCGGGATTCACACCTTCGATGACCGCCTCGAGGATTTCTCCGCGGGCGCGTTCGCCGCCGAGTTGCAGTCACAGAAGGACTTGCGTGCGCAGGTCGCGGCGACCGATGCGGCTACGCTGACGTTGGACAATGCGCTCGATCGCGAGCAATTGCTCCGCGCTCTCGACGCGCAAGTGCTCTATATCGGCACGATTCGGATGTGGCGCAAAGACCCGGACGCGTATAGCAGTGGAATTACGGACGCCGCATTCACCATCATGAAGCGCAACTTCGCGCCGGCCGCGACGCGGCTGAAGGCGCTCATCGCGCGCGAGAAGGCCATGCCCGCCGTGCTTCAGGAAGCGCACAGGAATCTGACCGAGGCCGTGCCGATCTACACGCAGATCGCCATCGAACAGATCGACGGCAATGTGAGTTTCTTCAAGAACGATGTGCCGGCGGCATTCACCGACGTCGCCGACGCCGCGCTCCTCGCGGAGTTCCGGCAGACCAACGCGGCGGTCATCGCTGCGCTCAACGACTACAAGACTTTCCTGGTGAAGGAAGTGAGTCCCAGGGCGACGACTGCATTTGCATATGGCGCCGACACATTCAGCCAGGCACTCGCTGCGACGGAAATGGTGGATCTGCCCATCGGTCGGCTGCTTGAGATTGCCGAGTCTGACCGGCAGAGAAACGAAACCGAGATCCAGGCTGTGGCCAGGCAGATTGATCCGAAGAGGACCGCGGACATGGTGTTGCAGGCGATCGAGAAGGATCACCCAGCGGCGGGCAAGCTCCTCGAGACGACACAGGCAACACTCGATTCGATCCGCGCATTCATCATCGATCATCACATCATGACGATTCCGCCATCCGAGCCGGCCCAGGTCGTCGAGACACCGCCCTTCATGCGATCGACCACCTCGGCGTCGATGGATACGCCAGGACCGTTCGAGACGGCGCAGGTGCACGCGTTCTACAACATGACGCTGCCGGATCCGCGCGCTACTGCCGCCGAGCAGGCGGACTTCATGCGGCAGTGGTACTACCCTTCGATCAGCAACGTGTCGGTGCACGAGGTTTATCCAGGACACTTCGTCCAGTTCCTGTACGCGAAGTATTTTCCAACGGATGTGCGCAAGGTGTTCGGCGCCAACACCAACATCGAGGGCTGGGCGCACTACTGCGAACAGATGATGCTCGACGAGGGATTTCATGCGGGTGAACCGTCATTCCGTCTCGCTCAATTGCAGGACGCGCTGCTGCGCGACGTGCGCTTCATCGTCGGCATCAAGCTGCATACGCAGGGGATGACGGTCGAGGAGGCGACGAAACTCTTCGAGACCGAGGGCCACCAGCCACACCCGGTCGCGGTCTCGGAAGCCAAGCGCGGCACAGCGGACGCACTCTTTGGTTATTACACGCTGGGTAAACTCATGATCCTGAAGCTGCGCGATGACTACAAGGCAAAGATGGGCGCCGCCTACACGCTGCAGGGTTTCCACGATACGCTGATGAAACTCGGGCCCTTGCCCTTGCCGCTCGTGCGACGCGCTCTGCTGGGAGAGGAAGGATCTCTTCTGTAGTCGCTGCGCACAGCATGGAGCTCGTTTGCCATCCCGCCACGCCTGCGAGGACTCCGTTGCTCGTGCAGGTAGACTGCACGCGCGCCTCGCAAGGCACTCTCAAGCTGAGTTACGCGCTGGAGGGGACTTTGTCCGGTATTCGTATTCCCGAGGCGCGCGCAGCCGGGCTAGCAGATCGACTGTGGAAGCACACTTGTTTCGAGGCGTTCCTGGGGATCGAGGGCGTATCCTCGTACGTCGAATTCAATTTCGCGCCTTACGGCGCATGGGCGATCTATCGATTCTCGGGGTATCGCGATGGCATGACGGCTGTGACCCCGGCGAAGGCGCCGCGGATCACCGCGCGCAGGGAGCACCACCGGTTGACGCTTGAAGCGGTCATTACGCTCGATGAAATCTTCACGCCGGCGGTCGGCGGCCCCATGCGCATGGCGCTCGCGGCCGTCGTCGAAGCAAGCGACGGTTCGCTTTCGTATTGGGCCTTGCGCCATGCGCCGGGCAAGCCAGATTTTCATCATCCGGATGGATTCGCGATGCAGCTCCCATGAGAACCAGTTTCGGAATTGATCGACTGCTGGCGGAGCCGGCGCTGCGCCAGAAGCTCAAGGGTCAGCGCGTGGCTCTCCTGGCACATCCCGCCTCGGTGACGCGCGACCTGGAGCACTCACTCGATGCGCTGTCGGCGCGTCGCGGCATGCGCGTCACCGCGGCGTTCGGCCCGCAGCACGGCCTGCGGGGCGACAAGCAGGACAACATGATCGAATCACCGGATTATCGCGATCCGGTGCGCGACATCCCCGTATTCAGTCTTTATGGCGAGGTGCGCCGGCCGACCGACGCCATGATGGATACGTTCGACGTGCTGCTCGTCGATTTGCAGGACCTCGGCTGTCGCATCTACACCTTCCTGACGACGCTGCGCTACGTCCTGGAAGCGGCCGCAGCGAAAAAGAAAAGTGTCTGGGTTCTCGATCGTCCGAATCCTGCGGGCCGGCCGGTTGAAGGCCTGCGGTTGCGAACGGGCTGGGAGAGTTTTGTCGGCGCCGGGGCGATGCCGATGCGCCACGGTTTGACGCTCGGCGAGCTGGCGCGCTGGTTCGTGTCGACGCTGCATCTCGATGTCGACTGTCAGATCATCACGCTGAAGGGCTGGCAACCAGCACGCGCACCGGGCTTTGGCTGGCCGCTGGGCGAGCGCACCTGGATCAATCCAAGCCCCAATGCTCCGAATCTCTGGATGGCGCGCTGCTATGCCGGAACCGTGATGCTCGAAGGCACGACGCTTTCGGAGGGGCGCGGCACGACGCGCCCGCTCGAGCTGTTTGGCGCACCGGATCTGGACCCGCTCGCGCTCGTCACTGAAATGCAATCGCTCGCGCCAACCTGGATGGCAGGGTGCCGCTTGCGGCCTTGCTGGTTCGAGCCGGCATTTCACAAGCACTCGGGCAAGCTCAACGCCGGGCTGCAGATTCACGTCGAAGACGGTTCGTACGATCACGAAACGTTCCGCCCGTGGCGGCTGATGGCGCTGGTGTTCAAAGCCCTGCGGCGTCTGCGGCCCGACTATCCGTTGTGGCGGGATTTTCAGTACGAATACGAACAGGGACGCCTCGCCATCGATGTGATCAACGGCAGCGAACTGCTGCGCAACTGGGTCGATGACAAAGCGGCAATGCCTGCAGATCTGGAGATCTTGGCGGAATCGGATGAAGCCGCCTGGCGCGGCGAGCGCGAAGCGTTTCTCCTCTACTAGAATTCGCTTACAGGGAGGCCGACATGGAAAGGAGTAGAGCGCATTCCATTCACCGCACGCGCCTTGGGCTGGTCCTGTGCGCCACGTTGCTCGTTGCGCAGTCTGCACGGGCGGACCTCTACACGGCAGAGGTCGCCTACGAGAAGGGCGATTTCGCCACCGCATTCAAGGAATTTCGCGCACTCGCCGAACTGGGCCAGCCTCTCGCGCAACACAATCTTGCGATCATGTACGCAAGGGGTGAAGGCACGGAGGCGAGCCCGCCAATGGCTTACGCCTGGGCGAAGATCAGCGCTGAGAACGGCATGGAGGGCTCGCGCAAGATCGTTGAACAGTTGGAACCCACGCTGACGCCGAATTCCCTGCAGTTCGCGCGGGATATAGAACGAGAGTTCAATCGCGAGGCGCTTGACAAGCGCCTCATGCCGCGAATCCTGCCCGGTGTTGATTATTCGGATCGGGCGCCCTGCCGTAAAGACAAGATGGACATGCCGACCTACCCAGAGGACGCGAACGCGAGCGGCGTGCAAGGCCAGGTATTCGTCGAGTTCACCATTTTTCCGGACGGACGTGCACGCAACCCGCGCGTCACGCTTGCGGTGCCGCCAAACATATTTGAAAAAGTAGTTCGCAGCAGCTTGTTGCGCTCGAAGTTCATACCGGCAACGCAGGACGGGAAGGCGGTCTCCTGCACTGCCGTAGTGCTATACACTTTCAAAACTCAAAACGACGCGTCTGACTACAAAGGACTTGATAGATACGTTGAGAAGACCCGCAAGCAGGCCGAAGCGGGAGACGCGCATTCACAGATGTTGTACGGCTTGCTGCTCGCGGGCCTGCCGCAACTGAACAAGACCTATAGCGAGGCGCTGCCATGGTTTCTGAAGGCAGCGCAGGCCGGCGTACCAATGGCTCAGTATGAAGTGGGTAATAGTCTTCTCTCGGGCCGCGGCTGTCAGTGCGAGGAAAACAAAGCCGCCGACTGGTTGCGCAAAGCGGCGGAGCAGGATCAGCCGGATGCCCAGGTCACGCTCGCGGAATACGCTCTGCGCGGCACACCAGACGGGGATGCAACCCGACGTGCCAAAGTGTGGCTCGAACGCGCAGTGAAGAGCGGCAATGCTGACGCGAAGCTTTATCTCGCCGCGCTGCTCGCGGCGACGCCGATCGATGAAGTACGTGATCCCCGGCGTGCGATCGATCTGCTCGAGCGTATCTTCAGCGACTACAATTATGACCCGACCGCCTTCGAGATTCGCGCCGCGGCAAGCGCGAATTTCGGTGACTTCCGGCATGCGATCGAGGATCAGACGAAGGCGGTCGCGAAGGCGAAGAAACTGAACTGGGACCTCAACTCTCAGAACGAGCGACTGGTGCGCTACCAGTCACACCAGTCCTGGCACGGGGATTTACTCGCGTTCTGACCCAAACTGTCAGCTGTGCGGAGCGCCCGCTTTCTTCAGCCGCTCAAGATACGCGGCCCACTTCTGTTCGCGTTCGGATCCCAGCTCGTGCAGATAGCTCCATGTATAGAGCCCGGTATTGTGGCCGTCGCTGAAGACGAGCTTCACCGCGTAGGCGCCGACGGGTTCAACGGCCAGCACGTTTACGTTTTCCTTACCCGTCTGCAGGACTTCCTCGCCCGGTCCGTGCCCCTTCACTTCGGCTGAGGGGGAGAAGACGCGCAGGTATTCGAACGGCAGCTCATAGCGGCTGCCGTCGTCGAACGCGACCTCGAGCACGCGCGATCGCTTGCGGACCTTGATCTCAGTCGCCGTTACACCCGCCATGCAGATCTCCCCGTCAGAGAATGTAGCGGCTCAGGTCTTCGTCTTTCGCCAGCTCACCGAGCTGCTTGTCGACATAGGCGGCGTCGACCGTGAGCGATGAACCGGGCTGCTCGGCTGCCTCAAACGAAACCAATTCGAGCAACCGCTCCATCACCGTGTGGAGCCGGCGCGCGCCGATATTTTCGGTGCGCTCATTCACCTGGAAGGCGACCTCGGCAAGACGCCTGACGCCCTCCGGGGTGAACTCAACCGTCACGCCTTCTGTCTGCAGCAGCGCCTTGTACTGCGCGGTGAGCGAAGCACTCGGCTCGGTGAGAATGCGCACGAAGTCTTCCACCTTGAGCGGCTCGAGCTCCACGCGAATCGGGAAGCGGCCCTGCAGTTCCGGAATGAGATCCGAGGGCTTGGACATGTGAAAGGCGCCCGAGGCCATGAAGAGGATGTGATCCGTCTTCACCATGCCGTACTTCGTGCTCACGGTGCAGCCTTCGACAAGCGGCAGGAGATCGCGCTGCACGCCTTCGCGTGAGACATCCGCGCCCACTGTTTCCTGGCGGCGCGCGATCTTGTCGATCTCGTCGATGAAGACAATACCGTTCTGCTCGGCATTCTCAACGGCGCGCGTTTTCAGATCTTCCTCGTTCACCATCTTCGCCGCTTCCTCTTCGATAAGGAGCTTGTGCGCTTCCTTCACCTTGAGCTTGCGGGGCTTGGTGCGCGCGCCGCCCATGTTCTGGAACATCGATTGCAGCTGCTGCGACATTTCCTCCATGCCGGGCGGCGCCATGATCTCGACGCCCACCGGGATTGCGCGCATTTCGATTTCGATCTCGCGATCGTTCAACTGGCCTTCGCGCAGCATCTTGCGAAATTTCTGGCGCGTTTCCACGTCGCGCGGCTGACCTGCTTCATCGGTGCTGAAGCCCATGGTGCGCGGGCGCGGCAGCAGTGCGTCGAGCACTCGATCCTCCGCTGCTTCTTCCGCGCGACCGCGGACCTTGGCGACTTCGACTTCACGCGTCATCTTGATGGCGACGTCGATCAGATCGCGGATGATCGAATCGACCTCGCGGCCGACATAGCCGACCTCGGTGAACTTGGTGGCTTCCACCTTGATGAAGGGAGCGTTCGCGAGCTTCGCGAGGCGGCGGGCGATTTCGGTCTTGCCGACGCCGGTCGGACCGATCATCAGTATGTTCTTCGGTGTGATTTCCTGCCGCAGCCCTTCGGGCACCTGCTGGCGGCGCCAGCGGTTACGCAGCGCGATGGCGACCGCGCGCTTCGCCGCTTCCTGGCCGACGATGTGGCTGTCGAGTTCTTTGACGATTTGTCTTGGTGTCATGGCCTACTGTGACTCACTTCAGCTCTTCGATCAGCAGATTCCGGTTCGTGTATATGCAGATATCCGCGGCGATGAAGAGTGACTTTTCGACGATGTCGCGCGCGCTTAGTTCGGTGTTCTCCAGAAGTGCGACGGCGGCGGCCTGCGCAAAGTTGCCGCCGGAGCAGATCGCAACGATCTCATGCTCGGGTTCGATCACGTCGCCATTGCCGGAAATCAGAAACGACGCCGACCCGTCGGCGACGGCGAGCAGGGCCTCGAGGCGGCGCAGGTAACGGTCGGAGCGCCAGTCCTTCGCCAACTCGATCGCTGCGCGCGTGAGGTTGCCGAATTTCTGCAGCTTGCCTTCGAAGCGCTCGAACAGAGTGAAAGCATCGGCCGTGCCGCCCGCAAAACCCGCGAGCACCTTGCCGTCATAAAGGCGCCGTACTTTCTTGGCGTTGCCTTTCATGACGGTGGCGCCGAGCGTCACTTGTCCGTCGCCGCCCATGGCGACTGTGCCATTGCGCCGGACGGAAATTATGGTCGTGCAGTGAGGATTGAAAACGATGTCGGTCATAGGCTCCGGTACTCCGCAACGGAAGTGACTCAAAAAAGGACTCGATGAAACGTCCCGCGCCACCCTGCCGGGTCCCGCGAACGCCCCGATCAAGCGTCCTTCGTCGTCTTATTGCCCTTGGAGCGGGACTTGGCGCGCGGGTGTGTGCGATCGTATATGCGCGCCAGGTGCTGGAAATCAAGGTGCGTATAGATCTGGGTCGTGGCGATATCGGCGTGCCCCAGGAGCTCCTGCACGCCGCGTAAATTGCCACTTGATTCAAGCAGATGCGTCGCGAATGAGTGCCGGAAGAGGTGCGGGTGCACCTTCACGCCAAGCCCCTGGCGCCGCGCCCACAGATCGATTCGCAATTGAATCGCGCGCGGTCCCAGGCGCCGGCCGGTCGTGCCCACGAAGAGCGGGTGCTCTTCGATGCCGCGGATGTGGCTGCGCAGACTCAGCCATTCGCGCAGCGCCGTCACTGCATGACGCCCGACCGGCACGATGCGGGTCTTGTTGCCCTTGCCGGTGACGCGCACGGTCTGATCCTTGAGGTCGAGATCCTGCAGACTCAGGCCGGCCAGCTCCGCGAGGCGCAGCCCTGACGAATAGAGGAGCTCCATGATGGCGCGGTCGCGCGCATCGAGCGTGCTGTCGCCGCGGAAGTCGAGGAGCCGTGCCATTTGATCGGCGTCGAGGGTTCTGGGCAGGCGCTTAGGCGCCTTCGGCGCGCGAATCTCGGTGGCCGGATTGGCGCTCACCTGCCGTTCGCGAATCAGGAAGGAGAAGAATCCACGCACTGCGGAGAGACGGCGCTGAATGCTGCGCGGAGCAAGTCCCGCGCGATGCTCCTCCGCCGCGAATACTCGGATATGTTGACTGTCGATCTGACGCCAGTCGGCAATCTCCTTGCGATCGCAATAAGCCGCTAGCGCGGCGAGATCGCGCGCGTAGTTTTCGCCCGTGTGCGAGGACAACCGCCGCTCGATGTTGAGGTGAGCGAGGTAACGCCCGACCCACTCGAGCTCGGCGGCCTTCATCTCGTCACAAGCGCCTGTGCGATCAGGTCGCCGATGCGAACGAGGATTTCGGTGTTCATGCCCGGGTGAAAGTGCTGCGCATCGGAGCTGCCGATCGCCAGCAACCCGACCGAGCCGCCGAAGCCGAGCGGCAACAGCGCTGCCGAACCGATTTCCACGGTTTCCTTGCCGAAGAGATAGTCGCGCTGGGTGTCGCGAATCTGGCCGCAGCGCGGCTTGCCGGACTCGAGCAATGGTTCGAACATCTTGATATCGGGCGCCGTCCGCTCCATGACGCGCAGGAACGTGCCGGCGTCCGGTGCTGCGCCCGCCGCCGGCGTACCAAATATGATCAGGACCGAGTTGCGCGCGCTGAAGTCTTCGCGCAGGGCGGATTCAATGACACCAACGGCCGTCTCGCGTCCGCCGGCCGCGATCAAGCGGCGGGCGAGTCGATGCACCTTCTCGCCGAGCTCTTCATTCGTGCGCGCGACTTCGACCAGCTCGTGCAGGCGGCGCTCGAGCGTCTTGTGCCGTTCGCGCAGCACGTCGACCTGGCGTTCCACAAGCGACACGGCGGCACTACCGCGAGCATGCGGCAGGCGCAGTTTTTCGAGTACGGCACTGTGTCGCTCGAAAAAGTCCGGGTGGTTCTGCAGATACTCTGCGACGGCTTCGTCGGAGAGTATCTCGGTGCGCAGGCCCCGTGCTTGATTGGTCATTACTTCTTCTCCCCTGCAGTCGCTTAGATTTCGAAGGATCCCACGAAGGCGGTCGCGGTCGGTCCCGTCAACCAGATGTGCGCGCCGGGCCCCGGCCACTCAATCATAAGGCGTCCACCGGGAAGATCGACATTCACTTTCTCACCGAGGAGGCCGTGCCGTCGTCCGACCGCAACCGCGCCACAGGCGCCGGTGCCGCAAGCCAGCGTTTCGCCCGTGCCGCGCTCGAATACGCGCAGGCGAATGTGATCGGGGGCGACGACTTCCATGAATTCGACATTCGTGCGCTTGGGAAAGCGCGGGTGATTTTCGATGGCCGGGCCCAGCCGGTCGACCGGCGCGCTCGCAACGGAGGCAACCTGCACCACCGCGTGCGGATTACCGATCGATACCGCGCCGATTTCAACATTGGTGCCCGCTGCCTGCAGCGGGTAGACGTAGGATTCGGACGACGCTTCGAACGGGAGCGAGGCAGGATCGAAGTTCGGTATGCCCATGTCGATCGAGACCTGGCCCTCTTTCAGGATCCTTGCGCGCACGAGGCCGCCTGGACTGTCCATGACGATTTCGCCGGGACCGCGAGCGAGCCGCTGACTGACCAGAGTTGCCACGCAGCGCGCGCCGTTACCGCATTGTTCCACTTCGCCGCCGTCCGCGTTGAAGATGCGGTAGAAAATCGCGGTGTCCTTGGTGCGTGGTTTCTCGAGCACGAGCGCCTGGTCGAAGCCGATGCCCTGATGCCGATTGGAGAGCTCGCGCCAGCGTGCGGCGCTCGGCAGAGGGCCAGAAGGTGCGTCGAAGATGATGAAGTCGTTCCCGAGGCCATGCATCTTGGAGAAGTCGATGCGCATGGGGCGCGAGGATACCCGAACCGGGCACGGCGCGGGTTCCCTCTCCCGATCGGTTCCCTCTCCCCTTTCAAGGGGAGAGGGTTAGGGTGAGGGGATTCGATCGCGGGTCAGGGTGAGGGGTCCCTGCTCTGGAGCACACGTCGGTAAATGATTTTCGCCGCAATCGGATTCGGCGCGCGCTCGAAGCTGCAACCCTCATAGAGCGCGCGCACACCGGTCCAGGCAAATGCGGCCGGCGCTCTCTCTCCTGACTCCTTCGGCAGCAAGGGATATCCCTCGATGAGCCGTGCACCGCTCGTGCGCGCCAACTCGACCGCTGCGGCGAGCAATGCAGTGGCTACTCCCTTACCGCGCCATGCGGCAGGAACATAGAAGCAGCTCACGCACCAGTTCCTCGCATCCTCAGTCGCAGGTATGGAACGGCTGCGCTCGAAATACGCGAACTCGAGTTTGGGCCCAGCGCTCACCCAGCCAACCGGCTCGCGCCCCGCAAAGGCGAGGCAACCGCGGACGCGGCCTGCCTCCACCAGCCGCCGAAACGCGCGCTTGTTCGGATTGCCCACGCACTTCTTCCACGCGGCGCCCGCGTTCTGCACACGCCAGAACATGCACCAGCAACCGCCGCATGCACCGCGCGGTCCGAAGAGTCTCTCGATGTGGGGCCAGTCACGCCGCGTGAGTCTGCGGCATCTGAGTGCGATTCGCGGTTCGGCGGAACGAGGCATCGGCATCGCTGCTAGAATCGGTGGCGCAAAACTATACCTTCAATCGACGACATTCCCGATCCTTCTCACCTCTCTCCCTTCAGGGGGAGAGGCGGGGTGAGGGGGCCACCCATGCGCTACAAAGATCTTCGCGATTTCCTCGACCAGCTCGCCACGCGCCGCGAGCTCGTGCGGATTCAGGAGGAGATCAGTCCGAATCTCGAGATGACTGAAATCTGCGACCGGACATTGAGGCGCGGCGGCCCGGCGCTCCTCTTCGAGCGGCCGCGCGGCTATGACATGCCCGTGCTCGGCAATCTCTTCGGAACGGTCGAGCGCGTCGCCGCCGCGCTGGGTCAGGAGTCGGCGCAGGATCTGCGCGCGCTCGGCGAACTGCTGGCGCAGCTCAAGGAACCGGAGCCGCCCAAAGGCCTGCGCGACGCCTGGCAGAAGATCCCGCTCTATAAGAAGGTGCTCGACATGGCGCCCAGGGACGTGCGCGACGGGCCCTGTCGCGAGGTGGTCCTTGAGGGCAGCCAGGTCGATCTGGCACGTCTGCCGATCCAGACCTGCTGGCCCGGCGATGCCGGGCCGCTCATCACCTGGGGGCTCGTCACCACCAGGGGGCCCGAACGCGCGCGGCAGAACATGGGCATCTATCGTCAGCAGGTCATCGGCCGGAATCGCGTGATCATGCGTTGGCTCGCCCATCGGGGCGGTGCGCTCGATTTCCGCGATTGGCAACGCCATCACCCGGGTCAGCGCTTCCCAGTGGCGGTGGCGCTCGGCGCGGACCCCGCGACGACGCTCGCGGCAGTCACTCCTATTCCCGATTCCCTGTCCGAGTACGCCTTCGCCGGGCTACTGCGGGGTGGTCGCACCGAACTCCTCACCTGCCTGTCGCACGACCTGAAGGTGCCTGCGACCGCGGAAATCGTGCTCGAAGGCTTCATGGCGCCGGGGGATGACGCCGACGAAGGGCCGTTCGGCGATCACACGGGCTACTACAACGAGGTCGAGCGCTTCCCGGTGTTCGAGATCGAGCGGATCACTCACCGCAAGCAGCCCATCTACCACAGCACCTATACCGGCCGGCCGCCCGACGAGCCCTCGGTGCTGGGCCTCGCGCTCAACGAGATCTTCATACCGCTCCTTACCAAGCAATTCCCGGAGATCGTCGACTTCTACCTCCCGCCGGAAGGCTGCTCCTACCGGATCGCGGTTGTCAGCATGAAGAAGCAGTATGCCGGGCACGCCAAGAGAGTGATGTTCGGCGTCTGGTCGTTCCTCAAGCAGTTCATGTACACCAAATTCGTGATCGTCACGGACGATGACGTCAACGTCCGCGACTGGAAGGACGTGATCTGGGCCGTCACTACCCGCATGGACCCGGCACGCGACTCGGTGATCGTCGAAAACACGCCGATCGACTACCTCGACTTCGCCTCGCCGGTGAGCGGCCTGGGCTCCAAGATCGGGCTCGACGCGACCAACAAGTGGCCCGGCGAAACCAGCCGCCGCTGGGGCGAGCGCATCGCGATGTCGGACGATGTCCGGGCCCGGATTGACGCGCTCTGGGCTGGACTCGGCATCGAATAGCCTGTAAACCGCATTTACTTCGCGGCCATCCGCAGCTAAGTTACGCCGCAGTAGCTAAGAGGAGTTCGCATGCGGCACATCATGGTATTGAATTCCAAGGGTGGCAGCGGCAAGAGCACTCTGGCGACGAATCTGGCCGGCTACTGCGCCGTCCAGGGCGACAAGGTAGCGCTCGCCGACTTCGATCCGCAGCAATCGAGCCTCGACTGGCTCTCGCTCCGTCCACCGGATGCGGCACCCATCATCGGCGTCAAGGGTTTTCGCGAAGGCTTGCGACACGTGCCGCGTGATTGCGACGCGGTGATCATCGACGCGCCGGCGCGAATGCATGGACCCGATCTCTCGGAACTTCTGCGCCGCTCCGACACGATCATCGTGCCGGTGCTGCCTTCGACGATCGATATTCGGGCAACGCAGAGATTTCTCGGCGAGCTGCTCGGCCGTGCGAAGGTGGAAAACAGACTGGCGCGGGTCGCCGTCGTCGCGAACCGCATCAAGGAGAACACGCTCATCTTCGAAGAACTCGACGATTTTCTGGAAGAGCTCAAGATCCCATACCTCGCGGCCCTGCGCGAAGCGCAGAACTACGTGCGCGCGTACACGCGCGGCTTGAGTATCTTCGAGCTGCCCGAGTATCTCGCGTGGCCGGACTGCAAGCAGTGGAAGCCGATCATCGAATGGCTCGGCAGCCGCCGCAGCCAGCCGGTCGCCGCGAACAGAGCCGCTTAGGCGGCGCCGGGAAAAAGGGGTCAGATTTATTTTCGCTACGCAGCCAGCCGCGAAAAT
>JBGPLJ010000072.1:0-12983 GCA_041486385.1 Steroidobacteraceae bacterium | reverse complement strand
TCCGGCGACATGTACGACGGGCTGCCGGCGATGCCCTGGATGCGCGAGATCTCGGAGTCGGCGACCAGCGCGATGCCGAAGTCGATGACCCGGACGTCGCTGTCGACGGTCAGCATGATGTTCGACGGCTTGATGTCGCGATGAATGACGCCGCGGCTGTGGGAATAGTGCAGTGCCTTGGCGCACTTGAACATGATCTCGACGACGTCGTCGACGGGCAGCAGATTGTCCGGACGACAGTAGGCAGCCAGCGTGCGCGCGCCGTGCACATGTTCGGTGACGATGTAGCAGTGTCCGTTCTCCTCGCCCGCGTCGTAGATCGGGAGAATGTTCGGGTGCTGCAGCATGCCCACCATGTGGGCTTCGGATAGAAACATCTTGCGGGCGACTTTCGCGCGGCTCTCATCGCCGCCCGCATCCATGCCGTAGACCTTGATCGCGACGTCGCGTCCGTAGTACGGATCATGCGACAGATAGACGATGCCGGTGCTGCCGCGACCCACCTCATTGATGATCACGTACTTGCCGATCTTGTCGGGGACCGCGCGCGCGGGCGCAGACGAGGATTGCGCGATCAGGTTACGAATGGCTCTATCTCACATGCAGTCGGCGGCTGGTCCGCAGTGCCCGGGCCGGGCGATCCGCGAAAATGGCCCGCAGAATACGTATTACGGCTGTACCGCTTCTGTGACGCGCCTCCCGGATCACCGGGAGCCCCACGATGGAGTCACGCACGGCACGCGCGCGGCGCACGCATTGGCGCGAACGCAGTGCAAAAGTGTGAAGTCGATGTCAGCGCGGCGGCACCCCGGTAGCGTTGCGCCGGCGGGGAATGCAGAGCCTCAACGCGCGAAGTGGTCGAAGCCCTTGCGCGCCGGCGTGTAGTTCGTGGCGCCCGCGTGATATTCGAACTGTCCGGACTCGGTGAGGACACCGATGCGCCGGTAAGGCCAGCGCTTGGCCGGTACGCGATCGGCGAGCAACGACAGACGCTGCACCGGGACCGCGAAACAGATTTCATAGTCATCGCCACCCGCAACGGCGAATTCGCGTGCCAGGTCCGGACCGGCGCAGTTAAGGAGCGCCGCGGACAATGGCAGCTCACTGACGTCGATGCGCGCACCGCAGCCGCTGGCGCGAGCCAGTTTTTCTGCGTCTGCCGTCAGTCCATCTGACACGTCGATGGCTGCGGACGCGATCCCGACGAGCCGGCCACCGAGGTCCACGCGGGCCTCGGGGAACAGGAAGCGCTGTTGTAACAGCGTGCGGGACTCAGGCGACCCACCGGAGAGGCGCGACTCGAGAATCGCTAGACCCGCCGCGGCGTCCCCGACAGTGCCACTCACGAACAGGTGATCACCCGGCGCCGCGCCGCTGCGCGCGAGATACGCGCTGCCACAGAATCCCAGCAACGCCACGGTGATGGTGAGGGGTCCCGACGTGGTATCACCTCCCACCAGCGACACGCCATTGAGTTGCGCCAGCGCGTCGAAACCCGCCGCGAATTCCCGGAGCCAGTCGGGCTCTGGCGCCGGCAGCGTGAGCGCAAGCAATGCCCAGGCTGGCTGTGCGCCCATGGCTGCAAGATCGCTGAGATTGACCGCAAGTGCACGATGCCCGATGGAGCGCGGCGACGAGCCCGCCGGAAAATGGATGCGCTCGACCAGCGTGTCGGTCGCGGCGACGAGCCGCTTCCCCGTCGGCATCGCGAGTATCGCCGCGTCGTCGCCGACGCCAAGCACAACGTCCGGACGTCGTGTGCCGAGCTGGCTGAAGTACTTCTCGATCAGTTCGAATTCACCGATAGGCATCCGGAGATACTCTCTGCCATCGATCTACCAGGAATCGGGGTGCCAGGAGCGACAGGCTCTCAGACTGCAGCGGACCCCGCAATTTCTTGCGCGCGAACGTGGCGTGCCGTCTTGTCGAGAACCGCGTTCACGTACTTCTGGCCGTCCGTTGCGCCAAAACGCTTGGCAAGGCCGACAGCCTCCGTGATCACGACGCGAAACGGCACGTCCGGCCGGTGCATGAGCTCGAAGCCGCCGATCAGCAAGATCGCGTGCTCGATGGGATCGAGGCTCGCAGGCAGCCGGTCGAGCGACAGCGCAAGTTCCGCATCAATAGCGCCTGCATGTTCGAGCACACCGCGAATGAGCTCCTCGAAATACTCCCGATCCGCGCGCGCCATGTCCTCGTCGTCGCGAAACTGCAGGCACAGATCCTGCCAGCGGAGTGGATTCAACTGCCATTGATAGAGCGCCTGCATCGCAAGCTTGCGCGCAACCGCGCGGGCGCGGCTCGATGCGCCTGGCATGCGACGCTCCGCCATGATCTAGACGTCCAGCCGGCGCAGCAGATTCGCCAGCTCGAGCGCTGTCAACGCGGCCTCGGCACCCTTGTTGCCGGACTTGCCGCCTGCGCGATCGAGGGCCTGCTCGAGGGTATCGACCGTGAGCACACCGAAGCCTATCGGCACGCCGCACTCCGTCGCAATGCGCGCGAGTCCGCTGGCACATTCGCCGGCCACATAGTCAAAGTGCGGCGTGTCCCCGCGAATCACGGCGCCGAGCGCGACGATCGCATCGAAGCGCTTGCCGTTCGCGAGCTTCTTCACGACCGGCGGCATCTCAAAAGCGCCGGGAACGCGCACGATTTCGATCTGCTGATCGCTCGCACCGTGACGGCGCAAGGCATCGACGGCGCCCTTCACCAGGCTGTCGACGACGAAAGCGTTGAAGCGCGCGGCCACGATAGCGAACTTCAGATCGCGGGCCTGCAGATCACCTTCGATAACGCGGGGACTTTCCATGCGGGCGGCTCGAGCCGGTTTCTTTATCGGGCCGAGAGTATAACCGAGCGCTCGACTCAGCTGTCCACGTACTCGACGATCTCGAGATTGAAGGCAGCGAGCCCCTGCAATTGCAGCGGGGCAGACAATACCCGCATGCGCTTCACGCCGAGGTCCTGCAGGATCTGCGCGCCGATGCCGTAGGTGCGCAGCACATGCCCTTCGCCCCGCGCATGACTGCCGCGCACCGCGGTAAGCTCCTTGACGGCCTCGACAAAATCCCGCGGTGTTTCGGGCTGACGCAGAATCACGATGGCGCCGTCGCCTTCGGCGGCGATGCGACGCATGGCGTCGCGCAGTGGCCGGCCGCGCTCGCCCTGAATGCCGATCACATCGCGCAAGGTGTCGGCGACGTGCACGCGCACGAGCGGCGGATTCGCGCCGCTCAAGTTGCCGCGGACGAGCGCAATGTGAACGTCGTGATTGACGTTGTCCTCGTAACAGCACATGCGAAATTCGCCGAATTCGGTGCGCACCTGCTGATCGGAGATCCGCCCGACGGACCGCTCGGTGCGCAGGCGGTAGCGGATCAGATCCTCGATCGTTCCCATTTTCAGGCCGTGCGTCTCGGCGAACGTCACGAGGTCCCGGCCGCGCTTCATCGTGCCGTCATCGTTGACGATTTCGCAGAGGATGCCGGTGAGCATGCCGAAGCCGGCGAGGCGCACGAGATCGATCGTCGCCTCGGTGTGCCCTGCGCGACACAGCACGCCCCCTTCGGTGTAACGCAACGGAAAAATGTGACCGGGCCGCGCGAAGTCATCCGGCTGGGACACCGGGTCCGACAGCGCGCGAATGGTCCTGGCGCGATCGTGTGCGGAAATTCCCGTGGTCGTGCCGTGCCGGAAATCGACGGAGATCGTGAACGCCGTGCGGTGCGCCTCGGTGTTCTCGGGCACCATCGGCGGCAAGCGCAGCTGCGCGAGCCGCTCGCGCAGCATGGGCTGGCAAATGATCCCGCTCGTGTGGCGGACGAAAAAGCCCACAGCCTCGGGCGTGACGGCCTCGCCCGCCATGATGAGGTCGGCCTCATTTTCGCGCGCCTCGTCATCCATGATGACGACCATGCGGCCGGCGCGGACTTCACTCACTATTTCGTCGGTGTTGCTCATGCTTTGAATTGTGCCAGTCGTTCCAGGTAGCGCGCGAGCATATCAACCTCGACGTTGACTGTGGCGCCCGGCATGAGCGCGCCGAGCGTCGTCGCCTGCAGCGTATGCGGAATGAGATTCACGCCGAAGCGCGGACCGTCAACTGCGTTGACGGTGAGACTCACGCCATCGACGCAGATCGACCCTTTGGAAGCGACATAGCGCGCGAGTTCCGGCGGAATTTCGAATTCCAGGCGCGTGGAACGGCCGTCCGGACGCAAGGCGATCAGCCGGCCGACGCCATCGACGTGGCCGGAGACGAGATGCCCGCCGAGTGCGTCGCCCGCGCGCACGGCCGGCTCAAGGTTCACGGTGTCACCCACGGACACGGCGCCGAACGTCGTGCAGGCCAGCGTTTCACGCGATACGTCCGCGGAAAAACCGCGCTCGAGCTGGCGGGTAACGGTCAGGCAGACGCCCTGCACGCAGACGCTGGCACCGAGTGGCAGCCGGTCGCCGCCGATTCCCGACGCGTCAATCTGAAGCTCGACATCGCCTGCGCGGCGTTCAAGTCGGGCGATCTGACCGAGGGATTGCACGATGCCGGTAAACACGGAACCTCCGACCGCGATAGCTAGCGCGGACGAGCGATGATACGCAGATCGTCGCCCAGCTGACGCACATCGGTGAACCTGAAACGCGCGCCCTCCTCGATCCGCTCGATGGCTGGCAGATCGATGAGCGAGCGCGCTCCCGTGCCAAGCATCTTCGGCGCCACATAAAGAAGGAGTTCATCGGCGAGGCCGCTCGCGACGAACGCACCCGCGAGGCGTGGCCCGGCTTCGACCCAGACTTCATTGGCATCGCGCGCCCCCAGTTCGGTGATGAGCTCCTTGAGGTCGAGCCCGCCCGGTGTCGCCGACAGCGCGTGGGTTCTCGCCTGCGCATCGTCCGCCTGGGTTTTTCCGTGCGCGGCAACGAAAATCCAGCACTCGCCCGGTGGCGCGAGAATGCGCGCCGCCGCCGGCGTCCGATGCGCGCTGTCGAGAACCACGCGTAGCGGCTGGCGCGGTGGTTCGTCGTTCGTGGCGATGCGCACGTCGAGCCGCGGATCGTCCGCAAGCACGGTGCCGACACCCGTAACGATGACCGAGCTGCGAGCGCGCCAATACTGCACATCCGCTCGCGCGTCGGCGCCCGTAATCCAGCGGCTCGTGCCGTCAGCGAGCGCCGTGTGGCCATCGAGGCTCGTCGCGAGCTTCACGCGCACCCACGGCCGGCCCCGTTCGTGCCGCTGCAGGAATCCCGGATTGAGCGCTCTGGCTTCTGCGGCGAGCAGGCCAACCTCGACCAGGATGCCGGCCGCGCGCAGGCGCGCGTTGCCCTTGCCATTGACGCGCGGATTGGGGTCCGGGCAGGCGCACACCACCCGCCGCACGGCCTCTCTGATCACGGCATCCGCGCAAGGTGGCGTTCGCCCGTGATGACTGCAGGGTTCGAGCGTCACATACAGTGTTGCTCCGCGCGCCCGCTCGCCGGCCGCCGCAAGCGCCAGGGCTTCCGCGTGCGGTTCGCCCACGCGCCGGTGCCAACCCTCACCGACGATCTCCTCGTCACGCGCGATGACGCAGCCGACGCGTGGATTCGGATCCGTCGAATAAAGGCCGAGCTGCGCAAGCGCCAGTGCGCGGCGCATGCACGACTCATCGAACGCGCTGAAGCCCGGCACCTATTTGTCCTTCTTCTTCTTCGCGTCCGCGTCCACTGCAGGGACTGGTTTGGGCGGCTGGTCCGTGGCCGGCAGGAACGACAGCTGTTCCTCGCGCGCCTCGCGTTTGCGGCGGTGATGGCGCAGGCGTTCGATTTCGTCGCGGAACGCTTCGACATCCTGAAAGTGGCGGTACACGGAGGCAAAGCGCACGAACGCAACCTCATCTAGATGGCGCAGCTCCTCCATGACCAGCTCGCCGAGCGCGCGCGATTGCACTTCCCGCTCGCCCATGCTGCGCAGCTTGTGGCAGATGCGTTGCACGGCCTCTTCCGCCGCTTCGCCGGCGACCGGCCGCTTCTCAAGCGCCTTCAACATGCCGGCGCGCAGCTTTGCCTCGTCGAACGGCTCGCGGCTGCGGTCGCTCTTGATGATCTGCGGCATCAGCAGTTCCGCCGCTTCGAATGTCGTGAAACGCTCGGAGCAGGCGAGGCACTCGCGGCGCCGTCGCACCTGACGGCCCTCGCCCGCGAGGCGCGAGTCCGTCACCTTGGTATCAGCGTGACCGCAGAATGGACAGTGCATGCGTGCCGCCGAAGCTCGCTCGAGCTATCGTGCCTAGACTGGGGCGTAGACCGGGAAGCGCTTGCAGAGCGCGACGACGTCGTTGCGCACGCGTTCGATTACGCCCGAATCGCCCATGCGATCGAGAATATCGGCAATCCAGCCCGAAAGCGCCGTGACTTCCTGGGTGCCGAACCCGCGCGTGGTGGCGGCGGGCGTACCCATGCGCAGGCCGCTGGTGACGGCGGGCGGGCGCGGATCATTCGGCACCGCATTCTTGTTGACCGTGATGTTCGCCGCGCCGAGCGCCGCGTCGGCGTCCTTGCCCGTGATGTTCTTGTCGATGAGATCGACGAGGAACAGATGATTGTCCGTGCCGCCGGACACGATCTTGTAACCGCGGCTCGCAAGCACGCGGCACATCGTGCGGGCGTTATCAAGCACGCGCTGCTGATAGTCCTTGAAGCCCGGTTCGAGCGCTTCCAAGAACGCCACCGCCTTGGCGGCAATCACGTGCATCAGCGGCCCGCCCTGCGTGCCCGGGAAAACCTGTGAATTGAGCTTCCTGTGAATCTCATCATTGGGTCGCGCGAGAATCATGCCGCCACGCGGGCCGCGCAGCGTCTTGTGCGTCGTCGTCGTGGTCACGTCGGCGATATTCACCGGATTCGGATAAAGACCGACGGCGACGAGGCCCGCGACATGTGCCATGTCGACGACGAAATACGCGCCCACGGCATCCGCGATCTTGCGAAAACGCGGGAAGTCGATGATGCGCGAATAGGCCGAGAAGCCGGCCACGATCATCTTCGGGCGATGTGCGTGCGCGAGCCGCTCGACTTCGGCGTAGTCGATCTCACCGGTCTTCGGGTCGAGACCATACTGCACGGCGTTGAAGATGCGGCCGGAGAAATTGACTTTCGCGCCGTGCGTGAGGTGGCCGCCATGAGCGAGACTCATGCCGAGCATCGTGTCGCCGGGCGAGAGGAGCGCGAGATACGCCGCCGCGTTCGCCTGCGAACCCGAATGGGGCTGCACGTTTGCATAGACGGCGCCGAAAAGTTTTTTCGCGCGATCGATCGCGAGCTGTTCCGCGATGTCGACGTATTCGCAACCGCCGTAGTAGCGCTTGCCCGGATAGCCTTCGGCGTACTTGTTGGTCAGCACCGAGCCCTGCGCCTCGAGGACGCGCGGGCTCGTATAGTTCTCCGAAGCGATGAGCTCGATATGCTCTTCCTGGCGGCGGAGTTCCCCGTCGAGCGCGGCCTGAAGTTCCGGGTCAAACGTGGCGACGGTCATGTCACGGCTGTACATCGGCGGGCGTTCCTTGGGCACGGGCGGTTAAGAAGGGGCGGCGATTGTAACCTGACCGCTCCCGCCTCCGTCGGCCGTCAAGCGAGCGACATTGGGAGCCGATCGCGGACTTTTCGGGAGCCGGTTGCCGGATGGGGTCTGGCAAGTCCGGTCGGGCGATGTTCGCGGGCACACCGTTCAGCCGGGCGCAGGCGCCTCTACGAACGATTTGACGACTCGCGTCCAGGCGCGGGCGAGGTTGCGGCGGTTATAGCCACCCCCTCCCATGGCGAGGACGCGGCCCTGACACAGCTCGTTCGCCAGTACGCAGAGGCGGGCCGCGGCATGAGCGTGCGCTTCCTCGGTGAAGCACAGATGCGTGATCGGATCGCCTTCAAGGCTGTCGGCGCCGCACTGAAACAGAATGAACTCAGGCTCGTGCTTGCGAACGTAGGCCTCGATGCGCTCCCAGGCAACGTGGAAATCCGCATCGGTCGCCCCCGGCTGCAGGGGCAGATTGAGCTTGGTGCCGACCGCGGCGCCCGTGCCGGTCTCTTCCGCCGCACCGGTGCCGGGATAGAGAAAGCGGCCATCCTCATGCATGTCGGCGAACCCCATGTCGGGATCGTCCTCGAATCCGTAGAAAACGCCGTCACCGTGGTGCGCGTCGATATCCACGTAGGCAACGCGCTTCAATCCGTGCTTGCGCCGGAGCGATTCGGCCGCGATGCCGCAGTCGTTGAACACGCAGAAGCCTGCGGCGTGGCCGCGCGACGCGTGATGAAGTCCTGCGATCGGGATGAAGGCACGACGACAAGCGCCGGCCATGATGGCCTCGACCGCCGTCAGTGTCGCACCGACTACGTTGCTCGCGGCTTCATAGACACCGCGATAGGCCGGTGTGTCGCCCGCGTCGAGGTAACCCTGCCCGGTCGCGGAACGCTCGATCACGAGATCGATGTACAGCGGATTGTGGAAGAGCTCGAGCTCGGCGCGGGTCGCCGTGCGCGGCTCGAGCTGCAGCAGATCGGACTCCTGGACTTCCTGCCGCAGCTCGCGCAGGAAAACGTCGTGCCGGTCCGGCCCAAACGGATGACCTTCCCCAAAGCCATAGCGCGCGATCTTCTCACCCGCCACGAGGCCGACCTTCTGGCTCATGCCGGGAGCGTAGCACACGGCCGGAACGCCCCAATCTGCCGCGGCGGTCGTAACTATGGCCAGCGCTGGTCCGATTCAACGATAATGCGCGCCCGTTTTTTCAAATCCGAACTCAAAAAAAGCACATGGCCCAGTTCATTTACACGATGAATCGGGTGGGCAAGGTTGTCCCACCGAAGCGCGTCATCCTGCGCGACATATCCTTGAGCTTCTTCCCCGGCGCGAAGATCGGAGTGCTCGGCCTCAACGGCTCCGGCAAGTCAACGCTCCTCAAGATCATGGCGGGCATCGACAAGGACATCGAGGGCGAAGCGCGGCCGCAGCCGGGCATCAACGTGGGCTTTCTGCCGCAGGAACCCGAGCTCGACGCCACCAAGAACGTCCGCGGCATCGTCATCGAGGGCGTCGCGCAGACACAGGGCTTGATCGATCGCTTCAACGCGGTCAGCGATCGCATGGCGGAGCCCATGTCGGATGAGGAGATGACGAAGCTGCTCGACGAACAGGCCGAGCTGCAGAGCAAGATCGAAACCGTCAACGGCTGGGAACTCGAGCGCAAGCTCGAAATCGCGGCCGACGCGCTGCGTCTGCCACCCTGGGACGCCGAGATCGAAAAGCTTTCCGGTGGCGAGAAGCGTCGCGTCGCATTGTGCCGCCTGCTGCTGTCGCAGCCCGACATGCTGCTGCTCGATGAGCCGACCAATCATCTCGATGCGGAATCCGTCGCCTGGCTCGAGCACTTTCTCGAGGAGTATCCGAGCACGGTCGTCGCGGTCACGCACGATCGCTACTTCCTCGACAATGTCGCCGAGTGGATTCTCGAACTCGACCGCGGCCACGGCATTCCGTGGCATGGCAATTATTCCTCGTGGCTCGAGCAGAAGAGCGCGCGTCTCGAGCAGGAAGAGCGTCAGCAGGAGGGTCTGCAGAAAACCCTCAAGCGCGAACTCGAGTGGGTGCGTGAAAATCCGAAAGCGCGGCGGGCCAAGAGCAAGGCGCGCATCGCGCGCTATGAGGAACTCGCTTCCACCGAATTTCAGAAACGCAACGAGACCAACGAAATCTACATACCGCCCGGCCAGCGCCTCGGCGAACACGTGATCGAGGTGCAGGACCTCTCCAAGGGCTACGGCGAACGCCTCCTCATCGATGGACTCAGTTTCAATCTGCCGGCCGGCGGCATTGTCGGCATCATCGGGCCGAACGGCGCCGGCAAGACCACGCTCTTTCGCATGCTGACCGGCGGCGAGAAGCCCGACAGCGGCGAGATCCGCATCGGACCCACGGTGCAGCTCGCCTACGTCGATCAGTCGCGGCAGTCGCTCGACAATTCGAAGACCGTCTGGGCGGAAATCTCCGGCGGCCAGGACATCATCAAGGTTGGCGCCTACGAGACGCCTTCGCGCGGCTACGTCGGTCGCTTCAATTTCAAGGGCGCCCAGCAGCAGCAGTTCATCGGCGAGCTGTCAGGCGGCGAACGCAACCGCGTGCATCTCGCCAAGGTGCTGCGTGCCGGAGGCAACGTGCTGCTGCTCGATGAACCGACGAATGATCTCGACATCGAGACGCTGCGTGCGCTCGAAGAGGCGCTCCTGAGCTTCCCGGGTTGCGCGGTAGTGATCTCGCACGATCGCTGGTTCCTCGATCGCATCGCGACGCACATTCTGGCGTTTGAAGGAAATTCCGAGGTTGTCTGGTTTGAAGGCAATTACGCGGACTACGCGGAGGATCTCAAGCGGCGCAAGGGCGACGACGCCGCTCAGCCGCACCGCATTCGCTACAAGCGTCTCACGCACTGACCGGCGGTTACGGCGTCCGCCAGATCGCCGAAGACACCGCGGAGCAGGCGCTGCATTTCAAGAAAGCGCGCACTGCCAACGGCAGAGCGCGGCTCGCCTTCGACCATGTAGAGGCGCTGGCACATTTCGATCTGCAGACTCTGCACGTACTCGCCACCGCCATAGTGCGCTGTGATGTAGCCGCCTTTGTACGGCGCATTGCGGCTCACTTTCAGGCCGCGACGCACGCAGGCGCCGTCGATGAGATCGGTGAACCATGGATCACAGGTGGTGCCATCGCGATCGCCAAGAAAAATATCCTTGACGAGGGCGCCGTGCAGCCGACTCGGGCGCGACTCAACGCTGTGGGCGTCCACGATGTAGCAGTGGCCGAACTGCGCGACCTTTTCCTCGAGCCTGCGCGCAAGCGCCGCGTGATACGGCGCGTGATAAAGATCGAGCCGGCGCTTGACCTCGGCCGCTGATGGTGGCCGCGCGTACACGGGCTCGCCCTGAAATGTCTCGAGCGGCACGAGGGTCGTTTCAAAGCGTCCCGGGTACAGCGGTTGCGCTTCGGGGGGCCGGTTCAGGTCGATCACGAAGCGGTGATACACCGCGTGGATCACGTCGATGCCAAGCTCCGGCAGAAACGCGTACAGCGAATCGAGGTGCCAGTCGGCCATGGCGCCAGCGCGCATCTCATCGGTCGCGAGATCACGAAGAACCTCGGGCGGCATTGCAAGGCCGGTGTGCGGAATGCTCACGAGCACGGGCAACTCGGCGGCGGTGGCCGGATGGTAGACAAAGGGCGCGGGGTGAACGGCCAAGCACGCCACCCTTACGCGAGAAGCTCGCGCATCACGCGCGCGAAACGCGGTCCCACCGTGCCGCGCGCTGCGCTGGGCGCCCGCTCATGGCGCTGGCCGCCGACGTAGGACGCAGCAATTTCGGTTGCGCTGCCGGACAGGAGCCACGCGTCGAGCCAGGCCTCGGGCGCGAGGCCCGCGAAAATCGGCGCCTCATGATCGAGAACCACCACATCCGCGAAGTAACCCGGCGCGAGCACGCCCGTGTTCTGTCCGAGAGCGCGTCCACCCTGGCGGGCGGCGAGCGCCCAAAGGGAGACGGCCGGGTCTGGCCCGCCCAATCTCACCCGGCGCTCGAGACGCAGGCGTTGACCGAGCTCCGCCAGACGCAACTCCTCGACCGCATCGATGCGCGCATTGCTGTCGGAGCCGATGGCGAAGCGTCCGCCGCCCGCGGCATAGTCGACCGCCGGGAAGAAGCCGTCGCCCAATTGCGCTTCCGTGACCGGGCACAGCACGACATTGGCGTGACTCGTGCGCACCAATTCGAGCTCGTGCGGTGTCGCATGGGTGGCGTGCACGAGATGCCATTGCGGACCCAGTCCAACCTCCTCGTGCAATGCCTCGATGGGAGAGCGCCCGTGCAATTGGCGGCATTCATCGACTTCGCGGCGCTGTTCGCTGATATGGATGTGAATTGGCCACGGATTGCCATCCGGGTTTCCCTCCCACTTCGCGAGGGCGTCGCGCAGGGCACGGAGCGATGCGAAAGACACCGCGCGCAGGGAATGTGGGGCAATCCCGATGGCGCAGCGTTCGCGCAGGGCGCGCACGAGCTCGAGATAGTCCGGCAGCGCTTCGAAGAGGAAGCGCTGTTGCTCGGCGAGTGGCGGCCGGTCGAACCCGCCGCGCTGATAGAGCACCGGCAACAGCGTCAATCGAATACCCGCGGTGCGTGCCGCGGAAATGATCGCGTGCGCCATTTCCAGACCGCGGCGGCCATCCGGCAGATGATGCAGATAGTGAAACTCCGCCACGCTCGTGTAGCCGGCCGCCAGCATTTCCCGAAAGGTCTGGCCGGCGATGACTTCGAGCTGCTCCGGCGTGATGCGGCTGGCAACGGCATACATGGCATCGCGCCAGCTCCAGAAAGAACCCGCATCACCCGCGTCACGCACGCCGATGAGCACCCTCTGAAACGCGTGACTGTGCGCGTTCGGCATTCCGGCTACGGCAAATACGCCGTCATAGGGCGGGCTGGCAGGTTCGATCGCGGTAATCACGCCTTGCGCATCGATTACGATACGCCGCGCATGCTCGATGCCTTGCGGCGTCAGGAGATGTTCAAACTTAAGGCTCGACGTCATACGCTGTCGCACCTGACCTTCGAGGACCCATGTTCGATCTCATCGTCGATAACGCAAGATTGTACCCGATGGCAGGTAGTGCGGGCCGCGCGGCAGCGCGCTCGTTTGCGGTGAACCAGGGCCGAATCGCCGGTTTTGACGTCGCGGGCGCGGCCCGCGAGCGCATCGACGCCGGTGACCGCGTCGTGCTGCCGGGATTCATCGATTGCCATACCCACGCGCTGTATGCCGGCGATCGCTTACTTGAGCACGAACAGCGTCGCGGTGGAGCGAGCTACGCGGACATCGCAGCCACCGGCGGCGGCATACTTTCGACAGTGCGCGCGGTGCGCGCGGCGAGCATTGAGCAACTCTGCGCGGCGACCCG
>JBGPLJ010000071.1:0-13073 GCA_041486385.1 Steroidobacteraceae bacterium | reverse complement strand
GCCATCCTGATCGCGGCGTCGCGGTCGCGAATCACGCGCGCGCGGCCCGCGTTTTCGAAGCCGCGCAGGATGTCCGCGACAATCGCGTCCGGGTTCTCACTGCGCGGATTGTCATCGGTGACGAGCGCGACATCGGCGTGGCGCTCGACCACCGCGATCCTGGCAAGCGGCCGCTGATGGCCGCGGTGGTCGAGCGCCACGCCGATGTCGCGCTCGTCACCGATGACAATCCGCGCAATGAGAACCCGGACGCGATTGTCGCGGACATTCTGCGCGGCTTCGAAAACGCGGGCCGCGTGCGCGTGCTGCGCGACCGCGACGCCGCGATAAGGATGGCGCTCGGCGAAGCGCGCCCCGAGGATGTCGTGCTGATTGCGGGCAAGGGCCATGAGGACTACCAGATTTACGGCAGCGAGCAGCGCGCGTTCAGCGACCGCGCGGTCGTGCTGCAGAGTCTCGAGTCCGCATGAAGCGCACACTCGCCGATGCCGCCCGCGTGATGTCAGCAACCCTGCACGGCGAAGATCGCCCGTTCGGCCCGGTCTCTTCGGACACGCGGACGCTGGAAGCAGGCGATCTCTTCGTCGCCTTGCGCGGCCCGCATTTCGACGCCAATGAATTTGTGCCGGTGGCAGCGCAGCGGCTTGCGGCCGGCGCGGTGGTCGAGCGCCTGCACGGCATTTCCCTGCCGCAACTCCTCGTGCGTGATTCGCTGAGCGCGTTGACGGCGCTCGCTCGCGCCTGGCGCGGCAATTTTTCGCTGCCCGTCATCGGAGTCGGCGGCAGCAATGGCAAGACGACGGTCAAGGAAATGACCGCATCGATCATGTCGCAGGTTGGGTCGTGCCTTGCGACCCGCGGCAATCTCAACAATCATATTGGCGTGCCGCTGACGCTGCTGCGCCTCAATGCATTGCACGCGTCGGCCGTCATCGAAATGGGGGCGAACCGCGCGGACGATATCGCCGGACTTTGTGCTCTGGCAAGACCGACGGTCGGACTCGTGACCAACGCCGGCGCCGAGCATCTCGAAGGTTTTGGCAGCCTCGAAGGTGCGGCGCGCGCGGAAGGCGAAATGTTCAGTGCGCTCGCCGGCGATGCCACGTGCGTGATCAATGCCGACGACACTTTCGCGCCATTGTGGCGCGAGTTTGCCGGCGCGCGGCGCACCGTGACGTTCGGCATGACGGCGGGCAGCGACTTCACCGCGCACGAGCTGCGCCAGCGCATCGATGCCAACGGAGCCGCGCTCGAGTTCACGCTCATTGCACCGGATGGCGAACGCCGTGTGTGCATGCGCCTCGTCGGCCGGCATAACGCCATCAACGCACTGGCCGCCGCAGCCGCCGCGTGCGCCGCCGGTGCCGGGCTTGAGGCCTGCGTCCACGGCCTGCAAGCAGTGCGTGCCGTGCGCGGACGTCTGGAAATCAAGACCGCGGCCAATGGCGCCGCGGTCATCGATGATTCATACAACGCCAATCCGAGTTCCCTGCGCGCGGCGATCGATCTGCTGCACGAAGTTGCCGGCGGTGCCTGGCTGGTACTCGGCGACATGGCGGAGCTCGGGGATTTTGCCATCGACAGCCACAAGGATGCCGGACGCTACGCGCGTGCCAATGGCGTAGCGCGGCTCTTTGCAGTGGGCGAGTTGAGCCGTCACGCGGTCGACACCTTTGGAGCCGGCGCCGAATGGTTTCCCGACATCGACGCGCTCACCGAGCGCCTCGCGCGCGAGCTGCCGCCCGATGCGACCGTGCTGATCAAAGGCTCGCGCGTCAATCGGCTCGAGCGCGTGGTCGAAGCGCTGGCGCGCGCGCCCTACATGAAGACCGCTTGAGGCCAGGACCACCGTGCTCTATTGGCTGACACAAAAACTCACGCACGTCCATTCGGGCTTCAACGTCTTCAGCTACCTGACGCTGCGCGCAATCCTCGCAGTGATCACGGCGCTCGCGATCGCGCTCCTCGTTGGCCCAACGATGATCCGCCGCCTGGCAAACCGCCAGATCGGTCAGGTCGTGCGCACCGACGGTCCGCAGACGCATCTGACGAAAGCCGGCACACCGACCATGGGCGGCGCGCTCATTCTGGTCGCGATGACGGTAGGGACGCTCGCCTGGGCCGATCTCCACAATCGCTTCGTCTGGATCGTGCTCGGCACGACCCTCGCGTTCGGTTTCATCGGCTTCTACGACGATTACCTGAAACTCGTCGTCGGCAATGCCAAGGGACTTGCCGCGCGCTACAAATATTTCTGGCAGTCGGTCGCCGGCCTCGGCTGCGCATTGGCGCTTTATCTCACCGCGACGACGCCGGTGGAAACCGCGCTCTATCTGCCGTTCTTCAAGCACTTCGCGTTGCCGATGAACGCCGCCGCCTTCATCGTGTTGAGCTACTTCGTGGTGGTTGGCACGTCGAATGCCGTGAATCTCACCGACGGTCTCGATGGGCTCGCCATCATGCCGGCGGCGATGGTCGGCGGCGCGCTCGGCGTATTCGCGTATGCGACCGGCAATTTCAATTTCGCGACCTACCTGCAGATTCCCTACATTCCGGGCGTCGGCGAGCTGCTGATCTTCTGCGGCACGCTGGTCGGCGCGGGCCTCGGATTTCTCTGGTTCAACGCCTACCCGGCGCAGGTATTCATGGGCGATATCGGCGCGCTGGCGATCGGCGCTGCGCTCGGAACGCTCGCCGTGATCGTGCGCCAGGAAGTCGTGTTGCTGGTGATGGGCGGGCTCTTCGTGCTTGAAACAGTCTCGGTCATCCTGCAGGTCGCGTCTTTCAAGTTGACGGGCCGGCGCATTTTTCGCATGGCGCCGATTCACCACCATTTTGAATTGAAGGGCTGGGCAGAGCCGAAGGTCATCGTGCGCTTCTGGATCATCAGTCTGATCCTGGTGCTCGCGGGCCTTGCGACGCTGAAGTTGCGTTGAGCGCCACGATGCCGCCATCAGTCAATCAACCGCATGCTGACAGACGCCACATTGTGGTCGTCGGGTTAGGGCGCACGGGATTCTCGTGCGCCCGCTTTCTTGCGGCGCGCGGCGAGCGCGTGGCCGTGACCGACAGTCGCGCCGCGCCGCCGGAGCTCGAACACTTGACGGCGCTCGACGCCGGCATCGAAGTGCGCGTCGGAGGATTTGACGAACGGCTGCTCGAGCATGCGCGTCAGGTGGTGATCTCGCCGGGCGTTTCGCTCAAGGAACCCTTCATGCGGCGCGCCGCCGAGCGCGGTCTGGAGATCGTCGGCGACATCGAATTGTTCGCGCGCGCGGTCACGGGTCCCGTGGTCGGCGTCACCGGTACCAATGGCAAGAGCACCGTCACGACGCTGATCGCCGAGATGGCGCGCGCCGACGGCCGGCGCGTCAGCGCGGGCGGGAACCTTGGGGAACCCGCGCTCGATCTGCTGGAAGGCGGTGCACGCGAACTCTACGTGCTCGAGCTTTCGAGCTATCAGCTCGAGACGACACGCAGCCTCAAATTGCGCGCGGCGACGATCCTGAACGTGACGCCGGATCATCTCGATCGGTACGCGAGCGTCGCCGAGTATGCGGCGGCGAAGGCCCGCATTCTCGAGCGCTGCGATGTCGCCGTGTTGAATGCCGACGATGCACTCGTGATGCGCCTCGCGCATCCCGGTCAACGCACACTCACGTTTTCGCTCGAGCCGAGCCGGCGGGCCGATTTCGGCATCGCCGTTGCACCCTCGAACGATCTGACCCTCACGCGACGCGGTGAACGGCTGATTGCAGCGCGCGAACTCAGGATTTCCGGCCTTCACAACGTCGCGAACGCCCTGGCGGCGCTGGCGGTGGGTGAAGCCATAGGACTTTCGGATAACGCCATGTTGAGCGCGCTGCGCGCATTCTCAGGGCTCGCGCATCGCACGCAGTGGATCGCCGATGTTGATGCTGTGCGCTACGTGGATGACTCGAAGGGCACGAACGTCGGCGCCACGCTCGCGGCTGTAGCTGGCTTCCCGGGCCCGCTCGTCCTCATCGCCGGCGGCGACGGGAAGAATCAGGACTTCACGCCGCTCGGTGCGGCGTTTCGCGGCAAGGTGCGTCACGCCGTGCTGATCGGGCGCGATGCGCAGCCGATTGCGGCCGCTCTCAATGGCGTATGCGAAGTCACTTTCGCCGACGGCATGCAGTCGGCGGTGCGCCTCGCGCGCGCTGTTGCCCGCAGCGGTGACACTGTGCTGCTGTCGCCGGCTTGCGCGAGCTTCGACATGTTCCGTGACTACAAGCATCGCGGCGAAGTATTCGCGGCGGCTGTCAGGAGTCTCGCAGCATGAGCGCTGCCTCATTGAGCGTCGCGCGTGGATTGACCCGCGGTCAGCGGTTCATCTGGGACCCGGTGATGGTCGCGGTGATCCTGGCGCTGCTGCTGGTCGGCCTCGTCATGGTGACCTCGGCTTCGATTTCGATCGCGGACAGCAAGCTCGGCGATCCATTCTTCTATCTCGAGCGCCAGCTCATGTTCGCGTTCGTCGGTTGTGTCGCCGGCGTGATTCTCGCGACAGTGCGCGCGGACGTGTGGGATCGCCTCGGCGTCGTACTGTTGATCGCGGCCATTGTCCTGCTTGTCGCCGTGCTGGTGCCTGGCCTTGGCGCGGTCGTCAATGGCAGCCGCAGGTGGCTGCGCTTTGGGCCCATCAACTTCCAGGCCTCCGAACTCGCTCGCGTTTTCGTGCTCGTGTACCTCGCGAGCTACGCCGTGCGCCGTCGCGAAGAACTGCGCGATACGTTTCTCGGATTCGTCAAGCCGATGGCGCCACTCGGTCTCGCCGCGGCGCTGCTGCTGATCGAGCCGGATTTCGGTGGCGCGACCGTGCTCCTCGTGACGGGAGTTGGACTCCTGTTCGTTGCGGGCGCACGCCTGCGCTACGTGCTCCTACTATGTATCGGCGGCGCTGCACTGCTCGCCCTCATTGCCGTGTCATCGGCGTACCGCGTGAAACGCCTGATGGCCTTCGTCGACCCCTGGGCCGATCCCTTTGCGAGCGGCTTTCAGCTGACCCAGTCGCTCATCGCCATCGGGCGCGGCGAATGGTTTGGCGTCGGACTCGGCGCGAGCGTGCAGAAACTCTTCTATCTGCCCGAGGCGCACACCGATTTTGTCTTCGCCGTGCTTGCCGAAGAACTCGGTCTCGCGGGCGTGGTGATGATCATGGGTCTGTTCGTGCTGCTGGTCTGGCGGTCGTTCTACATCGCGCGCATCGCGCGCGAAGCGGGCCTCGCATTTCAATCCTATCTCGCGACAGCCTTTGGCCTGTGGATGGGTTTGCAGGCGTTCGTCAACATCGGCGTCAACATGGGTTTGCTGCCGACCAAGGGGCTGACTCTTCCGCTCGTGAGCTACGGCCGTTCGAGTCTCGTCGTGACGCTCGCGTGGGTCGGACTGATGCTGCGCATCTATCACGAGTCGATGCTGTCCGGCCGCTCGGCGATCGTGCGCCCGCGCGAGAGTGCGTCATGACGCGGCTCGTGCTCATCATGGCGGGCGGTACCGGCGGACATGTATTTCCGGCGCTCGCGGTCGCGGACTATCTGCGAGCGCGCGACTGGCGCATCGTCTGGCTCGGCACGCGCGCGGGAATCGAAGCGCGTGTCGTGCCGGCACAAGGCCTGCCGATCGAATGGGTTTCCGTGTCGGGCCTGCGGGGCAAGAGCTGGCTGACGCTCCTCGCTGCGCCATTCCGTCTCGCCTACGCCTACGCCCAGGCGCTCGCGATCGTTTGGCGTCATCGTCCGGCGGTCGTGCTCGGTGTCGGCGGCTTCGTCACCGGTCCGGGCGGCGTCGCCGCGCGCACACTCCGCCGTCCGCTCGTCATCCATGAACAGAATGCGATCGCCGGCCTCACCAATCGCTGGCTCGCGCGGATTGCGAGTGAAGTGCTGGAAGCCTTTCCCGGAAGTTTCGGCGCGCGCGTGCATGCGCGCAGTATCGGTAATCCGGTGCGTACGGCCATAGCACTGGTCGACGCGCCCGAGGCAAGGCTCGCGCAGCGGACAGGGCCGATTCGCCTGCTCGTCATTGGCGGGAGCCTCGGTGCGCGCCGCCTCAATTCAGCGGTGCCGCGCGCGCTCGCGCGCATCGAATCGGGCGCGCGGCCTGAAGTCTGGCACCAGGCGGGCGCACGCGGTCTCGGTGAAGCCGAGGCAGCCTATCGCGAGGCCGGAGTTCAAGCGCGTGTCGTGCCCTTCATCGAGGACATGGCGGCCGCCTACTCCTGGTGCGACATGATCATCTGCCGAGCCGGCGCGCTCACCATTTCCGAGCTCGCCGCCGTCGGGCTCGGCGCGATTCTCGTGCCGTTCCCGGCGGCCGTCGATGACCATCAAACTGCGAACGCGAAGTTCCTGGTCGACGCCGGCGCCGCCATCTTGATTGCGGATGCCGAGCTCACGCCGGAACGCCTTGCGGACGAGATCAGCGGACTTGCGCGCGATCGCGCTCGTCTCCTTGGCATGGCGCAGCGCGCGCGGGCGTTGGCGCGGCCGACGGCAACAGCGGATCTTGCCGAGGCTTGCATTGCGCACGCGGAGGCAAACGCATGACCGACCGCATGCGCCGCATCCATCGCATTCATTTCGTCGGCATCGGCGGTGTCGGCATGGGCGGTATTGCCGAGGTGCTGATCAATCTCGGCTACGCGGTGTCCGGCTCCGATCTCAGATCCAATGCGGTGGTTGCGCGACTCGAGCGCCTCGGCGCGCGCGTCATGATGGGTCACGCGGCTGACAATGTTGCGCAGGCGGACGTAGTCGTCGTCTCGAGCGCAGTCGCGCGTGACAACCCGGAAGTCGTGCGGGCAGGCGAGCGGCGCATTCCGGTCGTGCAGCGCGCCGAAATGCTCGCCGAGCTGATGCGCTTTCGTTTTGGCGTCGCTGTCGCAGGCACGCACGGCAAGACCACGACGACGAGTCTGGTCGCAAGCATTCTCGCCGAGGGTGGCAGCGATCCGACGTTCGTCATTGGCGGCCGCCTGAAGAGCGCCGACAGCAACGCGCGGCTCGGGGCCGGCCGCTATCTCGTCGCCGAAGCCGACGAGAGCGACGCATCGTTTCTGCATCTGCAGCCGATGATCGCGATCGTCACCAATATCGACAACGATCACCTCATCGCCTACGACGGAGACTTCGAGCGGCTGAAACAGACCTTCGTCGACTTCCTGCACAACCTGCCGTTCTATGGCCTCGCCGTGCTCTGTGCCGACGACGCAGAGGTGCGATCGATCCTTGCCAAGGTCGGGCGCTCCACCGTCACCTACGGGGCGGGCGAGGGTGCCGACGTGCGCGCGATCAACATCGTGCCGCAAGGTCTCACCACGCGCTTCGACGTAGTGCGGCCCGACAAGGCGGTGCCGCTCGCCATCACCATGAATCTGCCAGGTCACCACAACGTTCTCAACGCGCTTGCTGCAATTGCCGTGGCGACAGAGCTCGAGGTCCCGGACGCGGCGATGCAGAGCGCGCTCGCGCATTTTCAGGGTATCGACCGGCGCCTGCAGGTCGTTGGCGAAGTCGAGACGACGGCCGGTCACGTGACGATCGTGGATGACTACGGCCATCATCCGACGGAAATCGCAGCGACGCTCGCAGCGGTGCGCCAGGGTTGGGCGGATCGCCGGCTGGTGCTCGCGTTCCAGCCGCATCGCTATTCTCGTACGCGCGATCTGCTCGATGACTTCGCTGGCGTCCTCACCGCAGCCGATGTCGTCTTCGTGACGGAGGTGTATGCGGCCGGCGAAGCGCCGATCGCGGGCGCCGATGGTCGCGCGATCTGCCGCGCACTGCGCTCCCGGGGCAAGCTCGAGCCTGTGTTCGTTGAACGCGTGGATGACTTGCCCGCCGCGCTTGCGGGCGTCATCAAGGACAACGACGTCATCGTAACCATGGGCGCCGGCAGCATCGGTGCACTCGCGCACGAGCTGCCGGCGCGTTTGCGGGCGGCGCCGTCACGGCCGGGCGCACCGGCACTGAAGAGCGTGCGCGGGCCCGACCGGAGGCGCTCATGAATCTCGCGCGTCTGTCGGGCGATTGGTCGCTGCGCGTGCGGCGCGACGAACCGATGTCCAAACACACTTCATGGCATGTCGGCGGACCCGCGGAAATCTACTTTGAGCCGCGCAATGCCGACGACCTCGCCGCGTTTCTGCGCTCGCTCCCCACCGAGGTCCCCGTGACCTGGCTCGGCCTTGGCAGCAACCTGCTGGTACGCGACGGCGGCATCCGCGGTGCGGTGATTGCAACGCAAGGCGCACTCGACCGTATCGATCGGGTGAGTGAGACGCGCGTTTTTTGCGAAGCGGGGGTGCCATGTGCGCGGCTCGCGAAGCTTTGCATCAAGTGGGGGCTTGGCCCCGCGGAATTCTTCGGCGGCATTCCGGGAACGCTTGGCGGCGCGCTTGCCATGAATGCTGGCGCCTTCGGCGGTGAGACCTGGCGGCACGTCATCGAGGTCGACATGATCGCGCGCGACGGTCGGCGACACACGCGCACGCCGGCGGAATTCACCATTGGCTATCGCAAGGTGGTGGGACCTGCGAACGAGTGGTTCCTCGCCGCGCGACTCGAATTCGAACAGAAGGCGAGCGCCAGCGATGTCGAGCTGCGTCAGCTCCTCGCTCGACGCAAGGAAACCCAGCCGATCGGGGAGTGGAGCTGCGGCTCGGTATTCACCAATCCCGCGGGCGATCACGCCGCGCGTCTGATCGATAGCGCGGGCCTCAAGGGACTGCGCGTCGGCGACGCCTCGGTTTCGATGAAGCACGCCAACTTCATCATCAATAATGGCGCCGCAAGTGCGGCCGATATCGAAAAATTGATCACCGATGTGCAGGCAGCCGTCGAGCGCGCGCATCACGTGCATCTCGAGCCGGAAGTGCGAATCGTGGGAGAACGCGCTTGAGCGCGCTCGCCGGTTCAATCATGACGAAGCGCTCGGCGCGCAAGGCCCGCGACTTCGGCCGCGTTGCGGTACTCATGGGTGGCACTTCATCCGAGCGGGCGGTGTCGCTCGATTCCGGGCGCAACGTCCTGGAAGCACTGCGCACGCGCGGCGTCGAGGCGGCACCGATCGATGGCATTCCCGCGCTGATCGAGGCGCTTATCGCGCATCGCTTCGACCGGGTGTTCAACATCCTGCATGGGGGCGACGGCGAGAACGGCGTGCTGCAGGGACTGCTCGAATCGTTTGGTATTCCCTACACGGGTTCCAACGTGCTCGGCAGTGCGCTGACACTCGACAAGATCCGCACCAAACAGCTCTGGGTGGCAATCGGCCTGCCGACGCCGCGCTTTGCGCGGCTCGCGCGCGGCGATGACGTCGGGGAACTCGCTCGTTCAATCGGCTTTCCAGTGATCATCAAACCGTCGTCGGAAGGTTCGAGCGTCGGCGTGAGCCGGGTGTTCGACTCGAACGGATTGCCGGCCGCGGTCGAGCTCGCCGCGCGCTACCCGGGGGAGCTTCTGCTCGAAGAGCTCATCCAGGGCGAGGAATTCACGGTGGGCATTCTCGGCGAAGAGGCTCTGCCCACGATCAAGATCGTGCCGCAAGGCGAGTACTACGACTATCACGCGAAATACGTCGCCGATGACACGCAGTACATCTGTCCGGGCCTCGACTCGAATGCGGACGCAAGCATGCGCGCCCTGTCGCTTGCGGCGTTTCGCGCAGCGGGATGTTCCGGCTGGGGGCGCGTTGATCTGATGCGCGATGAACGTGGCCGCAACTTTCTGCTTGAAGTGAACACCGCGCCTGGCATGACCAGTCATTCACTCGTGCCGAAGGCGGCGCGCGTGCACGGTATCGACTTTGAAGAGCTGGTGTGGCGCATCCTCGAGATGAGCTACGCGCGGGCTCCCGCAATCGGAGGCGCATGACTTCCATGTTGTTCGGCAAACGCAATCGGCGACGCAAGGAACCGCGCGAGCGCAAGCTCCCGAGCCTTCCCTGGCGGCGCATCGTCGCGTGGACCCTCACACCCTTTGGCATCGCATGTGGTCTCTACGGTCTGGGACTCGCGCTCGATCAACCCGTGCGCGCCGTGGCGGTCGAGGGGCCGTTTCAGCGCGTGTCGGCTGTGCAGGTCGAAAAAGCGGTGACCGCGTCGATTCGTGGTGGCTTTCTCTCGATCGATCTCGCGCGCGTGCAGCGCGCGGTCGAATTGATCCCGTGGGTCGATCACGCATCGGTGCAGCGCCGCTGGCCGGGCGGCCTGCGGGTCGTCGTTCAGGAGCAGGTCGCGGCCGCGCGCTGGGGCGATGCGGGCCTTCTCAACGTGCGCGGCGAGCTTTTCATGACCGACTCGCGCCACGTGCCGCCTGAACTGCCGCGCCTCGATGGGCCCGCGGGCACTGAACCTGAAGTCGCAACTCGCTATCTCGCGATCCAGGGGCGGCTGGTCGAGGCGGGCCTGCGCGTGTCTGCTGTGCGGCTCGATGACCGCGGCGCCTGGGAACTCGATCTCGCGAATGGCGTGACCGTGCGCCTCGGCCGACGCCAGGTCGACGAGCGGCTCGAACGCTTTCTCGATGCCGCCGTGCCGCTTGTGACGGAACGCGCCACGGATATTCAGTACGTTGATCTGCGCTACACGAATGGCTTCGCCGTCGGTTGGAAGACTGGCGCCGTGGTCGCGCACACGCCTGCGCCCGGAGGCGGCGATGCCTAAGCGATCCGAACGCAGCCTCATCGTCGGGCTCGACATCGGCACATCGAAGGTCGTCGCGATTGTTGGGGAAATCCAGACCGACGGGACGCTCGAAGTGATCGGCATCGGCTCACACCCGTCGCGCGGCCTCAAGAAAGGCGTGGTCGTCAACATCGAGTCGACCGTGCAGTCGATTCAGCGCGCGGTCGAAGAGGCGGAGTTGATGGCCGGATGCGAGATTCACTCCGTGTACACGGGCATCGCAGGCAGCCACGTGCGCAGCCTCAATTCGCACGGCATCGTTGCGATCCGCGACAAGGAAGTCACGGAAGCCGACGTGCTGAAAGTGATCGACGCCGCCAAGGCCGTTGCGATTCCGGCGGACCAGAAGATCCTGCACGTGCTGCCACAGGAATACATCATCGACAGCCAGGAGGGCATCCGCGACCCGATCGGCATGTCCGGCGTGCGACTCGAGGCGCGCGTACACATCGTGACGGGCGCCGACAGCGCCGCCCAGAACATCATCAAGTGCGTCGAGCGCTGCGGCCTGCAGGTCGAGGACATCGTGCTCGAACAGCTCGCCTCGAGCTACGCAGTGTTGACGGACGACGAGAAGGATCTCGGCGTGTGCATCGTCGATGTGGGTGGCGGTACCACCGATATTGCCGTCTTTTCGCACGGCGCCATTCGCCACACGGCCGTGATACCGATCGCGGGCGATCAGGTGACGAACGATATCGCCGTCTCGATGCGCACGCCCACGCAATACGCGGAAGACATCAAGATCCGCTACGCCTGCGCGCTCTCGCAGCTTGCGAATCCGGACGAAACGATCGAAGTGCCGAGCGTTGGCGACCGGCCGCCGCGGCGCCTTGCGCGCCAGACGCTCGCCGAAGTGGTGCAGCCGCGCTACGAGGAACTGTTCACGCTCATCCGCGACGAGCTGCGCCGCAGCGGCTTCGAGGAAGTCATCGCCGCGGGACTCGTGCTCACCGGTGGCAGCGCCAAGATGGAAGGCGCGGTGGAACTCGCGGAAGAAGTGTTTCACATGCCGGTGCGCCTCGGCGTGCCGCAGTACGTCAAGGGATTGAACGACGTCGTCAGCAATCCGATTCACGCGACCGGCGTCGGGCTGCTGCTCTTCGGCAAGGAACGGCTCGGTTCGGATCACGGCGGTCGACCGCTCACCGGTTCGGTGAAGACGGCGGTCGGCCGCATGCGGCAATGGTTTCAGGGGAATTTCTAAGCGGGCAAGTCTTGTGAATGAATTTTGTGTGTGGCGCGGGCTTTCGCGCAAAGAGCTTACGGTCTTTCGAAAATTTAAAATTGCACGAGGAGAGCGTCAATGTTCGAACTAATGGATGCATACAGCCAGACAGCTGTGATCAAGGTGATCGGCGTCGGCGGTGGCGGCGGCAACGCGGTCTCGCACATGGTGAGCTGCGGCATCGAGGGTGTCGATTTCATGTGCATCAATACCGATGCGCAGGCTCTTAAGCACTCGCGAGTCAAGACGGCGCTGCAGATTGGTTGCAACATCACCAAGGGTCTCGGCGCGGGCGCGGACCCTGAAGTCGGCCGCCAGGCGGCGATGGAGGATCGCGATCGCATCATCGAGATGATCGAAGGTTGTGACATGCTCTTCATCACGGCGGGTATGGGCGGTGGCACCGGCACCGGCGCGGCTCCGGTCGTGGCGCAGATCGCCAAGGAGCTCGGAATTCTCACGGTTGCGGTCATCACCAAGCCCTTCGACATGGAAGGCAACAAACGCACCTTGATCGCCGAGCACGGCATCTCCGAACTCGGCAAATACGTCGATTCGCTCATCACGATTCCGAACCAGAAACTTCTGTCCGTGCTGGGCAGCACGACGACGCTGCTCGACGCCTTCAAGTCAGCGAACCAGGTGCTGCAAGGCGCAGTGCAGGGCATCGCGGAGCTCATCACCCGGCCCGGCCTCATCAACGTCGACTTCGCCGACGTGCGCACAGTGATGTCGGAAACCGGCATGGCGATGATGGGCACGGGCGCTGCAAGCGGCGATGAACGCGCGCGTACGGCGGCCGAAGCGGCTGTGTCGAGCCCGCTGCTCGAAGACATCAATCTCGCGGGCGCGCACGGCATCCTCGTGAATGTCACCGCAGGCATGGATCTGTCGATCGGCGAGTTCCAGGAGGTCGGCAACACGGTGAAGCAGTTCGCATCGGAAGACGCGACCGTGGTTGTTGGCACGGTGATCGATCCGGAGATGAGCAATCAGATCCGCGTCACCGTCATCGCCACGGGCTTTCCCGAGGCCACCCAGCGCGCCACACTTTTTGCCGGTTCAGCCCGCCTTGCGGCCGTGAAGAAAGACCAGGACGTCCCGCCGGTCAACCCGCGCACTCGTGAAGAAATGAAG